>JAVSMO010000001.1:300000-546009 GCA_032027165.1 Denitratisoma sp.
TATTGAACTTCGAGACGCCGTGGTACAGCACCGGATCGGCCTCGGCCAGCTTGTAGCCCTGGCCTTTCTTGGTGATGACGTGCAGGAACTGCGGCCCCTGCAAGTCGGCGATGTTCTTCAGCGTCGGCACCAGGGAATCGAGGTCGTGGCCGTCGATCGGGCCGATGTAGTTGAAGCCGAATTCCTCGAACAGCGTGCCCGGCGTGAGCATGCCCTTCAGGTGCTCCTCGGTGCGCTTGGCGAATTCGAGCAGCGAGGGCGAGACGCCGAGCACCTTTTCGCCGGCGCGGCGCGCGGCGTTGAAGGCGTGGCCGGAAAACAGGCGGGCCAGGTACTTGTTGAGCGCGCCCACTGGCGGCGAGATCGACATGTCGTTGTCGTTGAGGATGACGAGCAGGTTGGCGTCGGCCACACCAGCGTTGTTGAGCGCCTCGAAGGCCATGCCGGCGGTCATGGCGCCATCGCCGATGACGGCGACAACGTGCTTCTGCTCGCCGCGGTCGCGTGCGCCGATGGCCATGCCCAGCGCAGCCGAGATGGAGGTCGAGGAATGCCCGGTGCCGAAGGTGTCATAGGGGCTCTCGTCGCGGCGCGGGAAGCCCGAGACGCCGCCGAGCATGCGCAGCTTGGCCATGCCAGCACGCCGGCCGGTGAGCACTTTGTGGGCGTAGGTCTGGTGGCCGACGTCCCACACCAGCCGGTCCTCGGGCGTGTTGAAAACGTAGTGCAGGGCGATGGTCAGCTCGACCGTGCCGAGGTTCGAGGAGAGGTGCCCGCCGGTCTTCGATACCGACTCGATGAGGAATTCGCGCAGTTCCTGCGCCAGCTGCGGCAGCTGCTTGCGCTCGAGCTGGCGCAATTCGGCGGGGCTATTGACGGTGTCGAGCAGGGGATAAGCGGACATGATTCTCTTCGCTGCCGGGCGCTTCAGAACTTGCGGGTGACGATGAAATGGGCCAGTTCATGCAGGCGGCGGCCGCGTGCGCCGAAAGCCTCGATGGCCTCCCGCGCCTCGCTACGCAGGGCATCCGCCATTTCCCGTGCTTCGCCCAGGCCCATGGCGCTGACGTAGGTGGCCTTGCCCTGAGCGGCATCCTTGCCGGCGGTCTTGCCCAGCGTCGCCGTGCTGGCCTCGGTGTCGAGGATGTCATCGATGACCTGGAACAGCAGGCCGACGCGCTTGGCGAAATGATCCAGGCGTGCCATCTCGTCCTCTGGCAATGGCGGGCCGCAATGGGCGCCGAGCAGGATCGCCGCGCGGATCAGCGCGCCGGTCTTGTGTACATGCATGAACTCCAGTTCCGGACGCGTCAACTCCTGGCCGGTGCCCTCGATATCGATCATCTGGCCGCCAGCCATGCCGCGCGAGCCGGCGGCATGTGCCAGGATGCGCAGCATCCCGATCTGGCGGCGCGCGTCATCGGCCAGCACGTGGTCGGAGAGCAGCAGGAAGGCCTGCGACTGCAGGGCATCGCCGACCAGCAGGGCGGTGGCCTCGTCGTACTCGACGTGGCAGGTGGGCTTGCCGCGGCGCAGGACGTCGTTGTCCATGCAGGGCAGATCGTCGTGCACCAGGGAGTAGGCGTGGATCATCTCGACGGCGCAGCCGGCGATGTCCAGGCGCTCAGGGTCTGCGCCGACCAGTTCGCCTGCGGCATGGCACAGCAGCGGGCGCACGCGCTTGCCGCCGCCCAGAGTGGCATAGCGCATGGCCCTGTGCAGGCGCTGTGGGGCAATGTCGGCAGAAGGCAGCAGGCCGTCGAGCGCATGCTCGGTGCGCTGCTGCACGGCAGTCATCCAGCTTTGGAAATCCATGAGGAAGCTATTCCGGTGAGCCTGGCAGATCGTGCAATTCGCCGGCTTCAAGCACCTGGATCTTCCGCTCGGCGGCGGCTAGTGCGCTCTGGCAATGCTTGAGCAGCGCCGCGCCGCGCTGATAGGCGGCGAGCGACTCTTCCAGGCTGAGCTTGCCGGTTTCCATGCCCTGCACGATGGATTCCAGTTCGGCCAGCGCCGCCTCGAAGGAAGAAGGCGGCTCGGGCTTGTCGTTCGGTGCTTGGCTCATTCGGGATCGTTGACATGCAAACCATAATCATAGCGTATTGCCTTCTTCTGGGCACGCTGCGCTTCGACTATACTCGGCGGCTTTTTACAACAACACCAACGGGTTGAAGCTTCTTCCCGACTGTTTTCCGGGGTGTCAATGCAATCCCTCTGGATGGTTGCGGCGAGCGTGCTGTTTGCCTGCATGGGCGTCTGCGTCAAGCTGGCTGCCAGCCTGTTTTCCGCCGCGGAACTGGTTTTCTACCGTGGCTTCGTGGCGCTGCTGCTACTGTGGGGGTACGTGCTCGCCAAGCGTTTGACGTTGGCCACGTCGCATTGGCGCGCCCACTTGCGGCGGGGGCTCTCCGGGTTTGCCTCGCTGGTGATGTATTTCTATGCGATCAGCGAACTGCCGCTTGCCACGGCCGTCGCCCTCAACTATACGTCTCCGCTTTTCCTGGCGGTGATCCTCGTCGTCTGGTCGGGCGAGCGGGTGCGTCCGATGCTGTTCATAGCCCTGGCGATCGGCATGGCCGGAGTGGTGCTGCTTCTGCGCCCGAGCTTCGCGTCCGAGCACTGGCTTGGCGCGCTGGCGGCGCTGGCTTCGGGCGCCGGCGCGGGGATTGCCTTCTATAACGTTCGCCAACTGGGCCGGCTCGGCGAGCCGGAATGGCGGGTGGTGTTCTATTTCTCCCTGGTTTCCGCGCTGGGCGGATTGCCTTGGGCGCTGGCAAGCAATCCGTTCCATTCAACCAGCGGCAGAGGTGTCCTGCTGGTGCTCGGCGTGGGTGGCTTCGGCGCCTTGGCGCAGCTGGCCTTGACGCGGGCCTACAAGCACGGCAAGACGCTGGTCTCGGCCAGCCTGGCCTACACCACGGTGGTTTTCTCCAGCCTGTTCGGCATATGGATCTGGGACGAGATCTTGCCGCTGTCGTCCTGGCTCGCTATCGGCCTCATTGTCGTCAGCGGGCTGCTGGCGTCGGCGCAATCGCGTGCGCCGGCCGGGCAGGATTGATATAGTAGAAACGGACAAACAAGGGAGCGCAGCATGATCGTCACCGATCACAAGGGAAGTCTGGTCACCGTCGCCGTGTATGGCGAGTTCACGCTCGGCGACTACAAGGAGTTCGAGGAACTGGTCAACTTCAAGGTCAAGTTCGAGGGGCCGGTAAATCTGCTGTTCGACCTGCGTCAGATGGCCGATTTCACGCTCGACATGGCCTGGGAGGAGATCAAATTCTCGCGCGCCCACAGCCACGACTTCGGCAAGATCGCCGTGCTGACCGATTCGCAGTGGGTGACCTGGAGCGCCTGGCTGTCGCAGATCTTTGTCGATGCCGACCTGCAGGTTTTCGCCGACGAGCAGGAAGCCCGCGTCTGGCTGGCGGCATGAAGCCCTGTTCCACCCTGGTCTCCGTCGGCGACCTGGCGCATCACCTGCACGATGCGCGCTGGCGCGTCTTCGACTGCTCCTTCGACCTGGTGCATCCGCACGCCGGCGAGCTGGCCTACCGCGAAGTGCATATCCCGGGGGCGATCTACGCCCATCTGGAGCGCGACCTCTCCGGGCCGATCACCGGCAAGACCGGCCGCCATCCGCTGCCCGATCCGGCGCGCTTCGCCGCCAAGCTTGGGGAGTGGGGCGTCGGCAACGACACCCAGGTCGTGGTCTACGACGACGCCGGCGGCACCTACGCCGTGCGCATGTGGTGGATGCTGCGCTGGCTCGGCCACGATGCCGTGGCGCTGCTTGACGGCGGAATCAACGCCTGGGAGGCGGCCGGCCACGAAACGACCGATGCGGAGTCGAAGCATCCGCATGCCGTGTTCGTGCCGAGGCTGCGCCCGGACATGGCCGTCGATGTGCGCTTCGTGGAAAGTCAGTCCGCACGGGACGGCGTGCGGCTGCTGGATGCGCGCAACCCGCAGCGCTTCCGCGGCGAGAACGAAACGCTCGATCCGGTCGGCGGCCACATTCCCGGTGCGGTGAACCGCTTCTTCAAGGACAACCTGCTGCCCGACGGTCGCTTCAAGCCGGCGGAGGTGTTGCGCGCCGAGTATGAGGCGCTGCTGGCCGGGCGCAGCGCGGCCGAGGTGGTGCACTCCTGCGGTTCCGGCGTGACGGCCTGCCATAACCAGTTGGCGATGGAAGTGGCGGGGCTCAGCGGTTCGCGAATCTACCCCGGCTCCTGGAGCGAGTGGTGCGCCGATCCGGCGCGGCCGGTGGCGACCGGTCCCTGAGGCCTTGCCGATCGGCGCGCGCGTGCTGGCCGATCTCATCCTTTTCGTTCACGTCTGCATCGCCGGCTTCATCACGGCCGGCTTCCTGCTGATCCCGCTGGGCGCCGCCGCCGGCTGGCGCTGGGTGCGGCGTCGCCGCCTGCGCCTCGCCCATGCCGGCGCCATCGCCTTCGTCGCGCTCGAATCGCTGGCCGGCATTGCCTGTCCGCTGACGGTGTGGGAAGACATGCTGCGCGGCGGCGCCCCCGGCGAAGCCGGCTTCATCGGCCATTGGCTTGGCCGGCTGCTCTACTGGGATTTCCCGCCGACAGCGTTCACCCTGCTGTACGTCGCGCTGGCGTTGCTGTCGGCCTGGCTCTGGCGCCGCGTGCCGCCTCAGGCGCCGTGACGCGACAGCGACCAGGCGACATGCTCGCGTACGAGCGCGGAGGGATGGTCTCTGCGTGACACCAGCGCCGCGACCACTTCCGGCGAGGTCGGCGCATTGCCCAGGGCCACGGCAAGGTTGCGCAGCCAGCGCTCATGGCCGATGCGGTATATGGCGCTGCCGGCCAAGCGCACCTTGAATTCCTCCTCGGTCCACGCGAACAGTTCGACGAGGCTTGCCCAGTCGAGGCCGTGGCGCACGGCAAAGTCAGTCTCCACGGTACGGCGCGCGAAGCGGTTCCAAGGGCAGGCGAGCTGGCAGTCGTCGCAGCCGTAAACGCGGTTGCCGACCAGCGGCCGCAGTTCCTCGGGGATGGCGCCCTTCAGTTCGATGGTGAGGTAGGAGATGCAGCGCCGCGCATCCACCGTGTAGGGTGCGACGATGGCCTGCGTCGGGCAGATGTCGAGGCAGGCGCGGCAGCTGCCGCAGTGCTCCGTCTGGGGGCTGTCGGCCGGCAGCGGCAGGTCGGTGTAGAGCTCGCCGAGGAAGAAATACGAGCCGGCCTCGCGGTGGATGAGCAGGGTGTGCTTGCCGCGCCAGCCCAGCCCGCTTTTTTCCGCCAGCGCCACTTCCTGCACCGGCGCGGAGTCGGTGAACACGCGGTGGCCGAAGGGGCCGATCTCGGCCGCGATGCGCTCGGCCAGCTTCTGCAGGCGCGCGCGCAGCAGCTTGTGGTAGTCGCGACCGAGGGCGTAGCGGGAGATGGCGGCGCGCGTGCCGTCGGCCAGCACCGTCTCCATCGGCGCGGCCTGCGGCTGGTAGTTCATGCGCGCCGTGATGACGCTGACCGTGCCGGGCACCAGCTCCGCCGGGCGCGAACGCTTCGTGCCGTGGCTTGCCATATAATCCATCTCGCCGTGGAAGCCGGCGGCCAGCCAGGCCTGCAGTTCGGCTTCCGCCGCGTCGAGCGTCGTGTCGGCAAAGCCGATCGCATCGAATCCCAGCTCCCGCCCCCACTGCCTGATGCGCGCGGCGAGTTCAACCCCATCGATGGAGCGTGTGTTTTGCATTCCGAGGATCATAGCCTGTCCGTGAGCCTGCCCGACGAGACGGCCACGATGTCTTTGGGGGCGGCGCTGTCCCGGGCGCTGGCGCCGGGACTGGTGATTTGGCTCGAGGGCGACCTCGGCAGCGGCAAGACCACCCTCGTACGCGGGGTGCTGCGCGGCCTCGGTTATGCGGGAAACGTGAAGAGTCCGACCTTTACTCTCGTTGAACTTTATGCTATTTCTAGTTTAAACTTGCATCACTTTGATTTTTATAGATTCAGCCAGCCGGACGAATATCTCGATGCAGGCTTGGACGAATACTTCCAGGGCGGGGCGGTCTGCCTCGTCGAATGGCCGGACAAGGCGGGGGATTACCTTGCCCCAGCCGACCTGCGGATTGCGCTTGCAGTCGCCGGCGGCGGGCGTCGTGCCGACTTCATTGCCCACACCACAGCGGGGCGCTCATGTCTGAGCAGGCTCCGTTCCTCCCTGCCGGGATCAGGCGCCGCGACTTCCTGAAGTTCGCCGGTGCGGCCATGACCTTGCTTGTCAGCCCGGTGGGGCAGGCGGCGACCAATATCCTCGCCGTCCGCGTCTGGCCGGCGCGCGACTACACGCGGGTGACGCTCGAGTACCGGCAGCCGATCGCCTTCACGCACCAGATCGTGAAGAACCCCGAGCGGCTGGTGGTCGACCTCGAGGGCGTCGAGTTCAACAGCGTCCTGCAGAGCCTGCCCAGCAAGATCTCCGAGACCGATCCCTACATCCGACTGATCCGCGCAGGACGCAACCGGCCGGGCGTGGTGCGGTTGGTGATCGAACTGAAGGCGGAAATCCAGCCGCAGGTGTTCATGCTCAAGCCGGTCGGCGAGTACGGCCACCGGCTGGTGCTCGACCTCTATCCGACGGTGGCGGACGATCCCCTGCTGGCTTTGCTGGAGAAGCTCGAGGCGCAGCCGGAGAAGGGGCCGCCCAAGGCGGTAACTAAGGAGCCGGGGCCGCAGTCGGAAATCACTCGCATGGTCACCATCGTGCTCGATCCCGGCCACGGCGGCGAGGACCCGGGGGCGATCGGCCGTGGCGGCAGCTACGAGAAGAACGTCACGCTCGAGGTGGCGCGCCGGCTGAAGGCGAAAATCGATGCCGAGCCGAACATGCGCTCGATGCTGACGCGCGACGGCGACTACTTCATCCCGCTCCATCAGCGCGTGCAGAAGGCGCGCCGCGTGCAGGCCGATCTGTTCGTGTCCGTGCACGCCGATGCCTTCATCAAGCCGACGGCGCGCGGCTCCTCGGTCTTCGTGCTCTCCGAGAACGGCGCCTCCAGCTCGGCGGCGCGCTGGCTGGCGCAGCGCGAGAACGCCGCCGACCTGATTGGCGGCGTCAACCTCGACGTCAAGGACCCGCACCTGGCACGGACGCTGCTGGACCTTTCGCAGACGGCCACCCTCAACGACAGCCTCAAGCTCGGCAAGGCGGTGCTGGGCGAACTGGGCGGGGTGAACACCCTGCACAAGCCGCACGTCGAGCAGGCCGGCTTCGCTGTCCTGAAGGCGCCGGACATTCCCTCCATCCTCATCGAGACGGCCTTCATCAGCAATCCCGACGAGGAGCGGCGACTCAACGACGACGCCTACCAGGAGAAGATGGCCGAGGCCATCCTGAGGGGCATCAAGGGCTATTTCGCCAAGAATCCGCCCCTCGCCAAGTCGAAACTGGTCCGTCTCGACTGATATAATTCGCCGTTTCCCGGCAAAGAGTTAGCTTACCGTGCAGGTCTTCAGAGGCATCCCCGCCCGCGCTTCGCATTCGACGGTGCTCACCATCGGCAACTTCGATGGCGTGCACCGCGGCCATCGTGCGCTGCTGGCGCGGCTGACCGGGCTGGCCAAGCAGGCCGGCCTGCCGGCGGCGGTGATGACCTTCGAGCCGAATCCGCGCGAGTTCTTCGCGCCGCAGTCGGCGCCGGCGCGCCTGGCCAGTCTGCGCGAGAAGCTGCAACTGCTGGCCGAATGCGGCGTCGACCAGGCCTATGTCTGCGCCTTCAACGCGCGCTTCGCCGCGCTGACCGCCGATGAGTTCGTCGAGCGCATCGTGCATGGCCTGGGCGTGCGCCACCTGATGATCGGCGACGACTTCCGCTTCGGCAAGGGTCGCAGCGGCGACTTCGCCCTGCTGCAGCAGGCGGGCAAGGCGCACGGCTTCGGCGTCGAGGCGATGGAGACCCTGGTGCACGAGGGCGAGCGCGTGTCCAGCTCGGCGGTGCGCGAAGCGCTCGACGCCGGCGACCTCGAGCACGCCGAGCGCCTGCTCGGCCGCCCCTACTGCATTTCCGGCCGCGTCATCCACGGCGAAAAGCTCGGCCGCAAGATCGGCTATGCGACCGCCAACATCCAACTGAAGCGCCTGAAGGCGCCGCTCTCCGGCATCTTCGTCGTCACGGTGGACGGCATCGCCGAGCGCCCCCTGGAAGGCGTGGCCAGCCTCGGTGTGCGGCCGACGGTGAGCTCGAGCGGCCTGCCGACGCTGGAGGTCTACATTTTCGATTACCAAGGCGACCTCTATCGCGCGCACCTGCGGGTGAACTTCCTGCACAAGCTGCGCGACGAGGCGAAATTCGATTCACTTGAAGCACTGACGGCGCAGATCGCGCGCGACGTCGCGGATGCTAAGGCGCATCACGCGGCACTGCACGCATAACGGCGGAAAAAATGGCTGACTACAGAAAAACCCTCAACCTTCCCGACACTCCCTTCCCGATGAAAGGCGACCTCGCCAAGCGCGAGCCGCAATGGGTGGCCGACTGGCAGAGCCGCAAGCTCTACCAGAAGATCCGCCAGGCATCGGCCGGGAGGCCGCGCTTCGTGCTGCACGACGGCCCGCCGTACGCCAACGGAGACATCCACATCGGCCATGCCGTCAACAAGATCCTCAAGGACATCATTGTCCGCTCGAAGACGCTGGCCGGCTTCGATGCGCCCTACGTGCCGGGCTGGGACTGCCACGGACTGCCCATCGAGCACCAGATCGAGAAGCTGCACGGCAAGCACCTGCCGGCCGACAAGGCGCGAGAGCTGTGCCGCGCCTTCGCCGCCGAACAGGTCGAGCGCCAGAAAAAGGACTTCATCCGCCTCGGCGTGCTGGGCGAGTGGGACGATCCGTATCTCACCATGGCCTTCCGCAACGAGGCCGACGAGATTCGCGCCCTCGGCGAGATCTACAAGCGCGGTTTCCTCTTCAAGGGCCTGAAGCCGGTGAACTGGTGCTTCGACTGCGGCTCGGCGCTGGCCGAGGCCGAAGTCGAGTACCAGGACAAGGAGTCGCCCGCCATCGACGTCGCCTTCCCGCTCGACGAATCCGAGCGCGGCCGCGTGGCGCACGCCTTCGGCCTGACGGCGCTGCCGGAGGGTCCTTGCTACGCCGTCATCTGGACGACGACGCCCTGGACCATTCCCGGCAACCAGGCGCTGAATATGCACCCGGAGTTCACCTACGAGCTGGTGCAGACGCCGCGCGGCCTGCTGGTGCTGGCCGCCGAGTTGCGCGGCCAGGCGCTGGCGCGCTACGGGCTGGAGGGTTCGGTGCTCGGTGCCTGCCAGGGCGCCGCGCTGGCGCTGGTGAAATTCCGCCATCCCTTCTACGACCGCGAATCGCCGGTGTATCTCGGCGACTACGTCACGCTGGACACCGGCACGGGCGTGGTGCACAGCGCGCCGGCCTACGGCCTGGAGGACTTCGAGTCCTGCAAACGCCACGGCATGAGGAACGAAGAGATCCTTACCCCGGTGCAGGGCGACGGCCGCTTTGCCGAGAGCCTGCCGTTCTTCGGCGGCCTGAACGTCTGGAAGGCCAACGCCGCGATCATCGAGAAGCTGCGCGAAGTCGGCAGCCTGTTCGCCTCGAACAAGATCACCCACAGCTACATGCACTGCTGGCGCCACAAGACGCCGATCATCTACCGCGCGACCTCGCAGTGGTTCGTCGGCATGGACAGGAAACCCCACGAGGGACGCACGCTGCGCGAAACGGCGCTGGCGGCGGTGGAAGCGACGCAGTTCTTCCCGGACTGGGGCCAGGCGCGCCTGCACGCCATGATTGCCAACCGGCCCGACTGGTGCGTCTCTCGCCAGCGCAACTGGGGCGTGCCGATCCCCTTCTTCCTGCACAAGGAGACCGGCGAGCTGCACCCGCGCACGCCGGAACTGCTGGAGCAGGTGGCGCAGCGCGTCGAGAAGGAGGGCATCGACGCCTGGTTCAAGCTGGATGCGGCCGAGCTGCTGGGCGTTGAAGCGGGCCAGTACGACAAGATGCGCGACACGCTCGACGTCTGGTTCGATTCCGGCACCACCCACTGGACGGTGCTGCGCGGCAGCCACACCGGCGAAAGCAAGTGGCCGGCCGATCTCTACCTCGAGGGCTCGGACCAGCACCGCGGCTGGTTCCACTCCTCGCTGCTCACCGCCTGCACGCTGGACGGCCGCGCCCCCTACGACGGGCTGCTCACCCACGGCTTCGTCGTGGACGGCCAGGGCCACAAGATGTCGAAGTCCAAGGGCAACGTCATCGCGCCGCAGAAGGTCTCCGACACGCTGGGCGCCGAGGTGCTGCGCCTGTGGGTGGCGGCCACCGACTACTCGGGCGAGCTGTCCATCTCCGACGAAATCCTCAAGCGCGTGGTGGAAAGCTATCGCCGCATCCGCAACACCCTGCGCTTCCTGCTCGCCAACACCGCCGACTTCGACCCGGCCAAGGACATGCTGCCGGTGGCAGACTGGCTGGAGATCGACCGCTACGCCCTGGCGCTGACGCGGCGCCTGCAGGAGCAGGTGACGGCCGACTACGGCCGCTACGAGTTCCATCGCGTCGTCCAGGCGCTGCAGAGCTTCTGCTCCGAGGAGCTGGGCGCCTTCTATCTCGACATCCTCAAGGACCGGCTGTACACGACTGGCGCGGACTCGAAGCCGCGCCGTGCCGCGCAGAGCGCGCTGTGGCACATCCTGCAGGCGCTGATCCGCCTGATGGCGCCGGTGCTGACCTTCACCGCCGAGGAGATCTGGCAGGTGCTGACAAAGAACCCGGAGGACAGCGTGATGCTGACGACCTGGCACGCGCTGCCCGAGCCGGCGGAAGAGTCAGTCCTGGCGACACGGTGGCAGCAGATCCGCGAGGTGCGCGCGGAGGTGTCGAAGGTGCTGGAGGAGCTGCGCGTGGCCGGCAAGATCGGATCAAGCCTGCAGGCCGAGGTGGAGATCCGCGCCAGCGGCGCGAAGCACGACTTGCTGGCCGTGCTCGGCAACGACCTGCGCCTGGTGCTGATCTGCTCTAAGGCCACGGTTGTAAAGGCGGCCGATGCCGTCAGCGAAGGGGTGACTGCGGTGCCGAGTCCGCACGCCAAATGCACGCGTTGCTGGCACTGGCGCGAGGACGTCGGCGTGAACGCCGAGCACCCCGAGCTGTGCGGGCGCTGCGACGCCAACCTGCACGGCGCCGGCGAACCGCGCAGCCATGCCTAGGTTCGCCTCCTGGCTGGGGCTGTCGGGCCTCATCATCATCCTCGACCAGCTGACGAAGTTCTGGGTCGTCTCCGCGCTCAGGCTCGGCCAGAGCGTCGAGCTGACGTCCTTCCTCAACCTGGTGTTCGTGTACAACCCAGGCGCCGCCTTCAGCTTCCTGTCGGATGCAGGCGGCTGGCAGCGCTGGTTCTTCGTCGTGCTGGCCATCGCCGTATCGGGGTGGCTGACTTTTCTGATCCGCCGGCATGCCGCCGAGCGCCTGCTGCCCCTGGCGGCGGCGCTGATCATGGGCGGCGCGCTGGGCAACGTCATCGACCGCATCCGCTTCGGCGCGGTGGTGGATTTCGTGGATGTGCATGCCGCCGGCTGGCACTGGCCGGCCTTCAACGTCGCCGACTCGGCGATCTCGGTGGGCGTGGCGCTGCTCATCCTGCAGCAGCTGTTTTTCGCCGAAAAGGAAAAGGCATGAGCGAAGTCGTCAAGGAAAACAGCCTGCTGACACTGCATTACCGCCTTGCCTTGGCCGACGACACAGAGCTCGTCAGTACCTTCGGCGGCAAGCCGGCGACGCTGCAACTGGGCAGTGGGGAACTGGCGCCCGTGCTGGAACGCTGCCTGATCGACCTGCCGGTCGGCGAACGCACGGTGTTCCTGCTCGATTCGGAACAGGCCTTCGGGCCGCATAATCCTCAGCTCATGCAACGCTTCGCACGCAGCGAACTACCGAATCCGGGGGAACTCCAGGAAATGGCGCTCATCGAATTCAAGGCGCCCAACGGCGCCACCTACACCGGCCTGGTGCGCGAACTGACGGAGGAGGGCGCCCTGATCGACTTCAACCACCCCCTTGCCGGCAAGGCCATCCGCTTCGAGGTGGACGTGATAGGAGTCCTGTGATGGACATACTGCTTGCCAATCCCCGCGGCTTTTGCGCCGGCGTCGAGCGCGCCATCGAGATCGTCGAGCGGGCGCTGGAAATCTACGGCGCGCCGATCTACGTCCGTCACGAGGTCGTGCACAACAAATTCGTCGTCGATGATCTGCGCGCCAAGGGCGCGGTGTTCGTCGAGGAACTGGACGAGGTGCCCGACGGCGCTACGGTGATCTTCAGCGCGCATGGCGTGTCGAAGACGGTGCGCGACGAGGCGGACCGGCGCGGCCTTCGCGTCTTTGATGCCACTTGCCCCCTGGTGACCAAGGTGCACGGCGAGGTGCAGCGCCTGCGGGCCACAGGACGCGAGGTCGTCATGATCGGCCATCGCGGCCATCCCGAGGTGGAAGGCACAATGGGGCAGTCGTCAGGCGGCATGCATCTCGTTGAAAGCGCAACCGATGTCGAGCGACTGAAAGCCAGTCTCGCCAAGGCGCCGCCGCTCGGCTACGTCACCCAGACCACGCTCTCGGTTGACGACGCCGCCGAGATCGTTGCAGCACTGAAGGTCGCCTTTCCGGATATCCAGGGGCCGAAGAAGGACGACATCTGCTATGCCACCCAGAACCGACAGGATGCCGTCAAGCGACTGACGGAGCAGTGCGATCTGGTGATTGTCGTCGGCTCCCCCAATAGCTCAAATTCCAACAGGCTGCGGGAAGTGGCGAAAAACCGCAATGTCGATGCCTATCTGGTGGATAGTGCAGAGGAACTGCGGCCGGAGTGGCTGGAGGGTAGGCAAAGGATCGGTGTGACCGCTGGCGCCTCGGCACCTGATGCCCTTGTCGAGGCTGTTGTGGCGAAGCTCAAGGAATTCGGGGGCGAGGCAGTAGTATCCCTGGTAGGCACTCCGGAGCAGGTTCGCTTTACCTTGCCAAGGGAGCTGGAATAGAACCGCCGTACGCATCTGGCGCCACTTGTCGAGATGAACTGACCGCTCATCGCTCGATGCTTGGCATACGCTTGATGCGCATATATTTTTTGAGCCATGGAGGATGCAAACATGCATGTTCGCCCCGCAGCAATTGCAGGCTTCACCTTGATCGAACTCATGATCGCCGTTGCCATCGTCGCCATACTGGCAGGCGTGGCCCTGCCTGCCTACCAGGATTACATGAGGCGGGGCAATATCCCCGAGGCGACTGCAGGATTGGGCCAGGGCCGCATCACCATGGAGCAATGGTTTCAGGACAACCGCACCTATGAGGGCGCCGCCTGCTTGGGCAATGGCAAGAAATTCAATTTCACCTGCAACACCACAGCGACGACCTTCCTGATTACGGCAACGGGCAAAGACAACATGACGGGCTTTTCGTACACGATCAACCAGGACAATGCCCGTACCTCGGCCACCCCGTGGGGGAACGGCGCAACCTGCTGGATCACGCGCAAGGGGGATTCGTGTTGATGGCTTTGCGCCGGCAGCGCGGGGTGTCGATCATCGAGGCGATGATCGTGGTGGCGATAATCGTCGTTCTGCTGGTGCTGGCCGTTCCGGTGGGGCTGGAATGGCTCGCCAATAGCCGCATCCGAGCGGCTTCGGATAGCATGCTCACCGGCCTGCAACTCGCCCGCGCCGAAGCCGTGCGGCGGAATGTCCTGGTCGAGTTCGTTCTCGATGCCGCCCCCGCCACGGGCTGGACCGTGCGCGCCGCCGTTTCGGGCGCGGAAATCCAGAGAAGGGCTGCCGGTGAAGGCACTTCCGATGTAATCGTAGCGGTTACACCGAACGGCGCGACCAGGGTCAGCTTCGACGGCCTCGGGCGACGCGCGCCGAATGCCGACGCGAGCAACCCGATCGAGAGGTTCGACCTGGATTTGCCGGCGACGGTGCTCGCGGCGGAGAAAACACGGAATTTGCGTCTTCAGGTTGGCCTGGGAGGGCAGGTCGTCATGTGCGATCCGAACGTAACCACGGTGGGTGACGTCAGAAAATGTCCATAACAAAGCCTGTGCCTCAGCAACAGAAGGGCGCAACTCTGATAGAAGCACTGGTTGCCGTGCTGATCTTCTCGATCGGCATCCTTGCGGTTGTCGGCATGCAAGCCCTCTCGGTGAGGGTGGTCACGGACGCTAAGTACCGTGCGGATGCCAGCTTCCTGGCCAACCAAGCCCTCGGGCGGCTCTGGGGAGACCCGACCAACCTGGCCGTCCACGCCGAAGCGGATGTCGACGTCGCCGGGCTGCCGAACGGCAAGCGCACGGTTGCAATCAACGGCGATCGGGCGACGGTGACGATCCGCTGGCAGCAGCCGGGGGATGCCGTGCATGAATTTGTCGCCGAAGCCTACATCAATGTCAACAATTGAAACCGGGGCAGGCATGAATCGGACTGCGCAGAAGGGTGTGACGCTTGTTGAACTGATGGTCGCCCTGGTGATCGGCGCGATCGCTGCGCTGGTCATCCAGCAGGTCATGGCCATGTTCGAAGGGCAGAAGCGGACCAGCAGCGGCGGATCGGATGCGCAAGTCAATGGTGCGGTCGCGCTCTTTGCGCTGGAACGCGAGGTCAGGCAGGCGGGGTATGGCCTGTTCGGTGGCAGCGGCTCGCTTTGTCCCCTTGGCATCAATATCTACTACAACGGCACGACGGTATCGAATGGCGGGACGCTGTTGCCGCTGCGCATTGTCGACGGTGGTGCAGGTCCGGACGCGATCGAGTTCCTGCGTTCGGATGCCGATTTTGCCGCGATTCCGACCTCGATCATCAAGAACATGCCCAACTCCTCCGCCGAGGTCACGGCGGACAGCACCGGCGGTCTTGCCCAGAACCAGATGTTTCTCGCGGCCGGCAAAGGCGGCAGCAAGGTCTGCACGCTGATGCAGATGTCGCAGGACCCGCAGCAGACCGGCAATGGCTGGAACCTGCAGCACAATTCCGGTCAGTACCTCTACAACCCGCCCAATGCGAACACGGCCTTCACGACGGCGCCCACCTACGAGATCGGCGATGTCGTCGTGAACATGGGCAGTTTCATCCATAGGCGCTATCAGGTGCTGTGCGAACGCCTGACGGAGGTCAGTCCGACGCTCACCGCCGCCCCTTACACCTGCGCGAACACCGTGCCGATCGTCGACCAGATCATCGACATGCAGGTGCAGTACGGCGTTTCGCCGGCGGGCAGCATGCAGATCACGCAATGGTGCAATGCAACCGCAACCTCGGCGTGCGGCGACTGGAGCAACCCGGGCAACAATGAAGTGTCGCGGATTCGCGCCGTACGCATCGCGCTGGTGGCGCGCAGCGTTCAATACGAAAAGGAGATGGTCAGCCCGGCAAACCTGACGCTCTGGGACGCAGGCGATCCGGGCGATCCTCCACCGAGTCTTGCGCTCACCGACGACCAGCGGCATTACCGGTACAAGGTTTTCACGACCATCGTGCCGATCCGCAACGTGATCTGGGGAAGCTGATGGGGAGAAATGCAATGGCCCTCTCGATGCGGCGGCAAAATGGCGTCGTGCTGCTGATCGCCCTGATCGCGCTGGTGGCGATTTCGCTGGCAGGCATCGCACTGATGCGATCGGTCGATACGGGCCTGGTGATCACGGGCAACCTTGCCTTCAAGCAGTCGGCGGCGCAGGCCGGCGACGCCGGCACCGAAGCGGCCGCCGATTGGCTGAACACGAACGTCGCCCTGCTTGCGAACGACTCGGCAGCGGCGGGCTACTATGCGACCTGGCGCACGAATTGCGATCTGCTGGGCAATCGGACCGCCGCGACCGACGACGACGTGGTCTGGACGGCCGGCGGAATGGCGCAGCCCAACTGCGGCATGGTGGCGGTCGCCGTGGCCTCCGACAAGCTGCCGGGCGGCTACGCGGCGACGTACGTGATGAACCGAATGTGCAACAACGAAGGCGCACCGAACGATCCCGCCATCTTCTGTTCGGCCTATCAGTCCTCGTCGACCGGCTCGGACAGCACCAAGGGCGGCGCGTCGTACGGGCAGCTGCCGCTCACCGGCACCACCCAGCAGTATTACCGCATCACCACCCGCATTGTCGGCCCGCGCAACACGGAAAGCATCGTGCAGGCGATCGTCGCGTTTTAAGTCAAGGAGCGGCACATGGCTAGGAAATCACTTCGTTTTCTCGTCTTCTGGCTTGCGGCCATGCCCGCGGCCTGGGCCGCAACCGTCGACCTCGCCGACAAGCCGCTGGCCTCCGGCACCAGCGGCGAGGTGAAGCCCAATGTGATGATTGTCCTCGACGACTCGGGCTCGATGGGCTGGACGCACCTGCCCGACCATGTGCGGAGCCTGCGCACTACGAAGGGATACAAGTCGGCCCAGTGCAATGGCATCTACTACAACCCTGCGGTTACCTATGCGCCGCCCCTTAATGCCGATGGCACGAGCTACCCGAACGTCAACTTCTACGACGCACCCTACGATGGCTTCGACTCGGGCTCGACCAAGGTCAACCTGTCGACCTCATTCAGGGCCTATGACGATACGACGAGCTTTGGCGGCGGAGACGACACGGCCCAGGCGGCCTACTACTATAGCTACTCGAGCACGCCATCGCAGCCGGCGATGTCCTATACCTACACCAGCGGAGGCAGTGTCGACACCTCAACCACGTTCTACAAGGAATGCAACGAGACCATCGCCGGCAAGTTCACCAAGGTCACGGTCGAGGGCCAGGGCGCCGCGGCACGGCAGAATTTCGCCAACTGGTACAGTTACTACCGCATCCGGCTGCTGACCGCCAAGACGGCCGTCGGCCGCGCCTTCGTGAATCTCTCCGAGCCGTCGAAATACCGCATCGGCTTCACCACCCACAGCTATACGGGGACGGATACCAGCAACGACGAGTTTCAGAAAATCGACGACTTCTGCGCCGCCAGTCCGGGATGCACCCAACGTACGAGCATTTTCAGCAAACTCTATGGAGCCAGCGCATCCGGCGGCACGCCGCTGCGCGCGGCCCTCTCCAAGGTCGGCCGCATCTATGCGGGCAAGACCGGCGACGATCCGGTCCAATACTCCTGCCAGCAGAACTTCACGATCCTCACCACGGATGGTTTCTGGAATGGCGACGATGGCTACAGGCTCGACGGGACAACGGCGATCGGCAATCAGGACGGTCAGGCGCCCAGGCCGATGTGGGACGGTGGCTCGGGTTCGATGCAGGTGGACGTATACAGACACTACTTGTATTCAACATCGAAGTGCTCAAACGGAAAAATCAAGCGCAAGGAACGAAGGAAGACGGTTACGACACCGATCGACCCGACCGGCCCTGCCGTCGAATCTGCCTGGACTGACTTCACAAATTACACGTCTTGTTACGCAGGTACCCTGCCCGATCCGAACCCGAGCAATCAGGAACTGGTGTCCACCGAAGTCGTGTCAGCCTCCGGCGGCTTCTCCGATTCTCTTTCTGACGTCGCCATGTACTACTACCAGACCGATCTTCGCTCCGCGGCCTTGGGCAATTGCACGGGCGCGCTAGGCGCCGGCTTCGATGTCTGCGAGAACAACGTACCTGGTGCGGGCAGCGATACAGCGACCTACCAGCACATGACCACATTCACGCTGGGTCTGGGAGTCGACGGCTCGCTAAAATACTGCGAGAACTACGATTCGGGCGGTTGCACGGATTTCGAGGACATCAAGCAGGGCACCAAAGTCTGGCCGAATCCGATGGACAACGAAGATCTCCATCGTGTGGACGACCTCTGGCATGCCGCCGTGGACGGCCGCGGCAAGTATTTCAGCGCCAAGTCGCCCGAATCGATGGCAAGCGGCATCCAGAAGGCCCTGTCCGGGGTATCGGCGCGCACGGCATCCGCTGCCGCGGCAGCGACCTCGAACCTGGAGCCGGTCGCCGGCGACAACTTTGCCTATGTGGCCATGTACACGACCGTCGACTGGGATGGTGACATCGCCGCCCGCGAGATCAACCTGTCCGTCGGCACGGTTTCCGACACGGCGATCTGGTCGGCCCAGACCCAGCTTGATACGAAGGTGTCGGCGGCGAGCGATACGCGCTCCATCTTTTTCAACGGCGGCGGCACGCTCAAGGCCTTCACGGTGGGCAACCTCACCTCCCAGATCACGGCCAGCTACTTCCAGCCCGGCCCCACGAATCCCAACGGCCAGCTCTCCCAATACCCGAGCCTGACGGCTGCCGAGCAGGCCGAGGCGACGCAGACGTCCATCATCAACTTCGTCCGCGGCCAGACCCAGCACGAGGACGAAAGCACCAACACCTGGAAGCTTTACCGCGAACGCAAGCACGCGCTCGGCGACATCGTCAACGGCGCGCCGGTGTATGTGCGGAAGCCGCCGTTCGCCTATTCAGACGACAACTACTCGACCTTCGCCGAAAACAACAAGGCCCGCCAGTCGGTAGTCTATGCTGGCGCCAACGACGGCATGCTGCATGCCTTCAATGGCGACACCGGTGCCGAGCTTTGGGCCTTCATCCCGACGGCCGTGATCCCGCAGCTCTACAAGCTTGCCGACAAGAGCTACTCGACCAACCACAGGTTCTATGTCGATGGCCCCATGACGGTGGGCGATGTCTGCCTGGCCGCTTCCTGCAATGCCAACCAGTGGAAGACCATCATTGTCGGCGGCCTGGGCAAGGGTGGCCGCGCCTATTACGCGCTCGACGTTACCAATCCGACGAGCCCGCAATTATTGTGGGAATTCACGGACACCAACCTCGGGTATACATTCGGCAATGCCATCATCACCAAAATCAGCGGCCAATGGGTGGTGATCGTCGCGTCGGGCTACAACAATACGTCGCCCGGCGACGGCAAGGGACGGTTGTTCGTGCTCAAGGCATCCGACGGCACGAAACTCGCCGAGATCGTGACCGACGATACTGAAACCGACCCGGCCAAGAGCGGTATCGCCAAGATCAACAACTGGGTCAGCAATACGAACCTCGATAACTCCACCCAGCATGTCTACGGCGGCGACCTCGACGGAAATGTCTGGCGCTTTGACGTCATCGCCGGCACAGCCGCGAAGATCACGACCGTTGGCAAGGTGGCGGGCGCACCGACCCAGCCGATCACGACCAAGCCCGAACTGGCCGAGGTGAAGATTGGCGGCGTGGCGAGGCGCGTGATCCTGATCGGTACGGGCAGGTACCTCGGCACGACCGACATCAGCACGACGGGACGCATGTCGCTGTATGCGATCAAGGACGATCTGGTTTCGCCGCCCTACGGGAATTTCCGGGCCAACTCCGGCGTAGTCGTGCAGGAGCTTTCCGGAGATACTGGCAGCAGGCAAATGTCCTATACGGCAATGGCATCGGACAAGATAGGCTGGTACATGGATTTCGATGTCAAGGACGGGGAGCGCGTCAACGTCGATCCGAAATTCCAGATGGGCTGGTGGGTCGTGCCGAGCAACATTCCGGATCCGAACGTCTGCAACGTCGGGGGCACAAGCTGGCTCTATTTCGTCGAACCCTGGCCGACGACAACGAAGGTTGCCGAGACGGGTTCGACCGTCAATGTCGGCAACGCGCTGATCGTCGGTATCAATATCGTCAAGTTGCCCAACGGCAAGACGGTAACGATCGTAACGACGTCGGACGCCAAGTATCCGGTCTTCGGCAATCCGCCATCACCCGGAGCCGCCAAGGTGCGGCGCCTCTACTGGCGCGAACTGACGCGATGAAACCCGGACCTTGCCGATTGTTGCTGCTCGGTTATAATTCGCGACCCATGCTGCTGTAGCTCAGTCGGTAGAGCAACTGATTCGTAATCAGTAGGTCGCCAGTTCGATTCCGGCCAGCAGCACCAGAAATTCAATGGCTTGCGTGCATGCAAGCCATTTTCTTTTTGATCCGGAGGTGCAACATGCAGATCAAGGACAGCGTATTCATCGTGACCGGCGGCGCATCCGGCCTCGGAGCGGGCACGGTGCGCGCACTGGCGGCGCAGGGTGGCAAGGTCGTGATCGCGGACCTCAACAAGGCGGCGGGCGAAGCGCTTGCGAAGGAACTGGGCGCGAGCGTGCGCTTTGCCGAGTGCGACGTGTCGTCGGAGGTGAGCGCAAAGGCCGCAGTGGACCTTGCCGTGAGCACCTTCGGCGGGCTTCAGGGTCTGATCAACTGCGCCGGCATCGCCATCGGCGAGAAGACCATCGGCAAGGAGGGACCCCATCAGCTGGCCACCTTCGTCCGCGTCATCAACATCAACCTGATCGGCACCTTCAACATGATCCGCCTGGCGGCGGATGCCATGAGCAAGGGACAGCCGAA
The DNA here is from genome assembly GCA_032027165.1 of Denitratisoma sp. NCBI lineage: Bacteria > Pseudomonadati > Pseudomonadota > Betaproteobacteria > Nitrosomonadales > Sterolibacteriaceae > Denitratisoma > Denitratisoma sp. Next base: position 320,383 of record JAVSMO010000001.1, read on the forward strand.
TGCCGCCGGCGAGCGAGGCGTGATCGTCAATACCGCCTCGGTGGCGGCTTTCGACGGCCAGATCGGCCAGGCCGCCTATTCCGCTTCCAAGGGCGGCGTCGTCGGCATGACGCTGCCGATCGCGCGCGATCTGTCGCGCTCCGGCATCCGCGTCATGACGATTGCTCCGGGCATCTTCGAGACGCCGATGCTGCTCGGCATGCCGCAGGAGGTGCAGGATGCGCTGGGCAGGATGGTTCCTTTCCCGCCGCGTCTGGGCAAGCCGGCCGAATACGCCGCGCTGGCCCTGCACATCATCCAGAACGAGATGCTCAACGGCGAAGTGATCCGCCTCGACGGCGCGATCCGCATGCAGCCGAAGTGACCGGTCCGCCAGGACCGGTCATCCCCGTGGAAACTGGGGATCCGGTGTTGCGGGGCGTACACTGGATTCCCGCTTGCGCGGGAATGACGATCCATGTCCTCCACTGACAACGCCTGCTATCACTGCGGTCTGCCGCTCCCCGCCGGGACGCCTTTCCTCGTCACCATAGACGGCACGCCGCGCGCGATGTGCTGTGCCGGCTGCCAGGCGGTGGCGCAGGCCATCGCCGACAACGGCCTCGACGACTACTACCGGCACCGTGACGCGCTGCCGGAAAGCCCGCGCGAGGCACTGCCCGCCGTGCTGGGGGAACTGACTTTATTCGACCATCCCGATGTGCAGAAGAGCTTCGTGCGGCCGCTTTCCGAGCATGAACGCGAGGCCTCGCTCATCCTCGAGGGCATTACCTGCGCTGCCTGTGTCTGGCTCAATGAGCAGCACCTGACGCGCCAGTCCGGCGTGACGGCCGTGGAGATCAACTACGCCACGCGGCGCGCACGCGTGCGCTGGGACGAGCGGCGCATCAGGCTCTCCGGCATTCTTGCCGCGGTAGCTGCCATCGGTTACCACGCCTACCCCTACGACGCCGCCCGTTCCGAGGAAATTGCCAAGCGTGAAAGCCGCTCTGGGCTGTGGCGCCTCTTCGTCGCCGGCTTTGGCATGATGCAGGTGATGATGTACGCCGTTCCGGCGTACGTGGCCGAAGAGGGGACCATGAGCCCCGACATCGAACTGCTTCTGCGCTGGGCGAGCCTGGTGCTGACGCTGCCGGTCGTGCTGTATTCCGCTGCGCCCTTCTTTCGCAATGCCTGGCGCGACCTGCGCCTGAAGCGGGTCGGCATGGATGTGCCGGTGGCGCTGGGTGTTGGCGCTGCCTTTGCCGCTAGCCTGTGGGCCACGCTCATTGGTGCCGGAGAGGTGTATTTCGACTCCGTCACGATGTTCGTTTTCCTGTTGCTGGGAGGGCGTTACCTCGAGATGCTGGCCCGGCATCAATCCGTGCGCTCGATCGAGCGTGTTGGCCGCGCATTGCCGGCTTTTGCCGAACGGCTGACGGCGTTTCCTGCCATGGAAACCGAGCGCGTGATCGTTTCCTCGCTGCTGCCGGGTGATCGCGTGCTCGTGGCGCCTGGACAGGCGATTCCCGCCGACGGTAGCGTGCTCTTGGGCGAGAGCGAGGTCGACGAATCCCTGCTTACCGGCGAAAGCCGTCCCGTCGCCAAGAGGATCGGCAGCGATCTTACAGGAGGCACGCTGAACATCCGCAGCCCGCTTGTGCAACAGGTGGAAAAGATCGGCGAGGCGACGCGGCTTGCCTCCATCGTGCGTCTGATGGAGCGGGCCATCACCGAAAAACCGCGTGTGGTTCAACTGGCGGATCGGGTGGCGGCCTGGTTTGTCGCAGCCTTGCTGGTGCTGGCGCTGGCCACCGGAATTGTCTGGAGTCAGATTGACGCCTCGCGAGCCTTGTGGGTGTTCGTGTCCGTACTGGTGGTGAGTTGTCCCTGTGCGCTGTCTCTCGCCACGCCGGCGGCGCTGGCGGTGGCCACCGGCGCCTTTTCGCGCCTGGGCCTGCTCGTATCGCGCGGTCATGCCATCGAGACGCTGGCACGCACCGACCATTTCGTCTTCGACAAGACCGGTACGCTTACCTGGGGCAGACTGCGCCTGAAGGAGACGCAGCCGTTCGCCGGCCTGGCTGAGAGCGAGGCATTGCGTTGGGCGGCAGCGCTGGAGCAGGGCTCGGAACATGCCATCGGTATGGCTTTGCGCGATGCTGCCGCAGAGGGAGGACCCCAGCCGGTGCCCCAGTCTCTTCAAAGCTTCACCGGCCAAGGTGTGGAGGGCACGCTCGATGGCCGCAGGCTGCGTCTTGGAAGACCCGAGTTTGCCGGTGCATTCCACAAGCAGGCGCTCCCGGCGGCAGCGCTGGCGTTGTTTGCCTCGGGGGATACCTGCGTGGCCCTTTCGGATGACAGCAACTGGCTGGCCGTATTCCGGTTTGGAGATCAAATGCGCGGCGAGGCGGCAGGGGTGGTAAGCCGGCTGCGTGACCTCGGCTGCCGCGTCACCCTGCTCTCCGGAGATTCCGCCGAGGCGGTGGGGCAGGTGGCGGCGGCGCTGTCCATCACGGATGCCCGAGGTGGCATGACCCCGCATGACAAGCACGACATCATCGCGGCCCTGCAGGCCCAAGGTGCTGTGGTGGCGATGGTGGGGGACGGCGTGAACGATGCGCCCGTGCTTGCCCAGGCGCAGGTATCCGTAGCCATGGGCGGCGGCACGGAGTTGGCGCGCAATCAGGCGGACATCGTCCTTCTGGGGGAGAATCTTGAGCGATTGGCCGATGCTGTCGCATTGGCGCGGCGCACCCAGCGCATCGTGCGACAGAACCTGGGCTGGGCCTTCGCCTACAATCTGTCCGCCATCCCGCTGGCAATGGCGGGGTGGATTACCCCTTGGATGGCCGGCATCGGCATGTCGGCCAGTTCCCTGCTGGTGGTGGCCAATGCGCTGCGGCTTCAGCGAGGAGGGAGCAACTGATGGAAATTCTCTACCTGCTTGTCCCGCTCTCGGTTGTTTTGGTATTCCTGATTGGCGCCATCTTCTGGTGGTCGGTGAGGAGCGGGCAGTTCGACGATATGGAAGGCCCGGGTTATCGCGTGCTCATGGATGACGACCGTCCCAGTGTTGGGCGTGCCGTGAGCAATAGTGCGGGAACGCCAACAGCCGAAGCCACGCCTGGGGATGCCGGGGATAAGGGTATGCAAGCGCCGCGAAGTAATGATCGGAATTGATCACAATTTGACCCACGTCAATTTTTTTTTGGCCCTCCTTATCCATACTTCGCTCAAGGTTTTGGGTTCGGCAACGAGCCCGGAGTCTTGTCTCTCTGTTGGGGTTGGGGTGCGCATTGCGCACCCTTTTTTTATGCCCTCATAAATACATTGATAATTATCAATGATTGAAGGTTGTTATTTTTGACCTGAATCAATCAGGAGATGATTATTTACGGGTATCCTTGCGCTCTGTAGGGGTATCCTGCCCAAAACAATTCTGCATTCCCTAAGTGAGGCCCTCCGTTATGGACAACCAAGCAACGTACAACTACAAGGTGGTGCGCCAGTTTGCCGTGATGACGGTGATCTGGGGCATAGTTGGGATGCTGGTCGGCGTGATCATTGCTGCCCAGCTGGTATGGCCAGATCTCAATGTTCATGAGTTTCTTGGTTATGGGCGATTGCGGCCGCTGCACACGAACGCGGTGATCTTTGCCTTTGGCGGGTGCGCGCTGTTTGCGACTTCCTATTACGTGGTGCAGCGCACCTGCCACACCCGGCTGTTCGCGCCGGGCCTGGCGGCCTTCACCTTCTGGGGCTGGCAGCTGGTGATCGTGCTGGCGGCGGTGACGCTGCCGCTGGGCATCACCACGAGCAAGGAGTACGCCGAGCTCGAGTGGCCGATCGACATCCTGATCACGCTGGTGTGGGTGGCCTATGCGGTGGTGTTCTTCGGTACCATCATGAAGCGCAAGGTGCCGCACATCTACGTCGCCAACTGGTTCTACGGCGGATTCATCCTCACGGTGGCCATTCTTCACCTGGTCAACAGCTGTGAGATTCCCGTGACGCTGACCAAGAGCTACTCCTGCTACGCCGGCGTGCAGGACGCCATGGTGCAGTGGTGGTACGGCCACAACGCGGTGGGCTTTTTTCTCACCGCCGGCTTCCTGGGGATGATGTACTACTTCGTTCCCAAGCAGGCCGGTCGCCCGGTGTACTCCTACCGCCTCTCGGTGGTGCACTTCTGGGCGCTGATCTTCACCTACATGTGGGCCGGTCCCCACCACCTGCATTACACCGCGCTGCCCGACTGGACGCAGTCGGTCGGCATGCTCTTCTCGCTGATTCTGCTGGCCCCTTCCTGGGGCGGCATGATCAACGGCATCATGACGATGTCTGGCGCCTGGCACAAATTGCGCGACGATCCGATCCTCAAGTTCCTCATCACCAGCCTGTCCTTCTACGGCATGAGCACCTTCGAGGGGCCGATGATGTCGATCAAGACGGTGAACGCCCTGTCGCACTACACCGACTGGACGGTCGGCCACGTGCATAGCGGCGCGCTCGGCTGGGTGGCCTTCATCTCGATCGGCTCGATCTACTATCTGATCCCGCGCCTGTTCGGCAAGGAGCAGATGTACAGCGTGCGCCTGATGACGACGCACTTCTGGGTCGCCACCATCGGCGTCGTACTCTACATCGCCGCCATGTGGATCGCCGGCGTCATGCAGGGCCTGATGTGGCGCGCCACCAACCCGGACGGCACGCTCACCTACGCCTTCGTCGAGAGCGTCAAATCCACCTATCCGTTCTGGACCATCCGCTTCGTCGGCGGCCTGATGTTCCTCGTCGGCATGCTGCTGATGGCCTGGAACGTTTTCAAGACCATCGCCGGGGCGAAGGCCTACGACGCGCCGGTGCTTGCGCCGGCCGGCCAGCACGCCTGAGATAGGGGAGAGAGAACCATGAAACTCACGCATGACTTCATCGAACGCAACATCGGCTGGATGATCGGCCTGACCATCCTGGTGGTCAGCGTCGGCGGCCTGGTCGAGATCGTGCCGCTGTTCTTCCAGAAGTCCACCACCCAGCCGGTGGCGGGCCTGAAACCCTACGATCCGGTGCAGCTCACGGGGCGCGACATCTACATCCGCGAGGGCTGCTACAACTGCCATTCGCAGATGATTCGCCCGTTCCGCGCCGAGACCGAGCGCTACGGCCATTACTCGGTGGCCGGCGAATTCGTCTATGACCACCCCTTCCAGTGGGGCTCCAAGCGTACCGGCCCGGATCTGCATCGGGTCGGCGGGCGCTACTCCGACGAGTGGCACCGTGCACATCTGTTCAATCCGCGCGACGTGGTGCCGGAGTCGAACATGCCGCCCTACGCCTTCCTCGACCGCCCGGCCAAGAGCGAGGATATCGAGGCGAAGATGCGTGCCTTGCGCATGGTCGGCGTGCCCTATACGGACGAGGAGATCGCCGGGGCGAAGAAGGCGCTCGAGGGCAAGACCGAGATGGATGCCCTGATCGCCTACCTGCAGGGCCTGGGCACCGCCCTCAAGCAGAGGTAAGCCATGGACATCAACGACATGCGTTCGCTCGTCACGGTGCTGGCCTTCGCCACCTTCATCGGCATCGTGCTCTGGGCCTATAGCGGGCGGCGCCGCGCGGCTTTCGAAGAAGCCGCCAACCTGCCCTTTACGGAAGACGAGCTGCCGGGACAGGTCCGTCAGCAAAAGGAAGGGAAAGCATCATGAGCGATTTCGTCAGCGGTTTCTGGAGCGTCTATGTGGCGCTCATCACTCTGGTCAGCGTCGTCGGCTGCGGCGTGTTCCTCTGGGTGCAGAGCAAAGCCAAGGCGACCGCCGCTTCGGCCGAGCAGGTGAAGACCATGGGCCATGTCTGGGACGAGACCCTGGAGGAGTACAACAACCCCCTGCCGCGTTGGTGGAGTTGGCTGTTCTACATCACTGTCGTCTTCGCCCTGGGCTATCTGGCCGTCTATCCTGGCCTGGGCACCTACCAGGGCGCTTTCGGCTGGAGTTCGCGTGGCCAGTACGAGGGCGAGATGAAACAGGCCGAGGCGCAGTACGCGCCGATCTTCGCCAAGTTCCAGGGCCAGGACGTCAAAACGGTGGCCGCCGACGCGGAGGCGAAGAAGATGGGCGAGCGGCTCTTCCTGACCTATTGCGCGCAATGCCACGGTTCGGATGCGCGCGGCGCCAAGGGTTTCCCGAATCTCACCGACCGCGACTGGCTGTGGGGCGGCGAGCCGGAGCAGATCAAGACCTCCATCCTGGAGGGCCGCCAGGGCGTCATGCCGCCGCATGCCCAGCTGGGCGCGGAAACCGTCAAGGACCTCGCCCACTACGTGCGCTCGCTCTCGCCGGACAAGCTGGCCCACGACAGCGCGCGCGCCGCCCGCGGCAAGGAGGCCTTCAATAGCGTCGGATGCGCCGGCTGCCACGGCCCCGACGCGAAGGGCATGGCCGCCGTCGGCGCACCCAACCTGACCGACTCGATCTGGCTCTACGGCTCCTCGGAGGCCACTGTCATCGAAACCATCGGCAAGGGTCGTACCAACAAGATGCCCGCCCACAAGGACTTCCTCGGCGAAGCCAAATCGCACCTGCTGGCCGCCTACGTCTTCGGCCTCTCACAGGGCGGAACCGAGAAGCAGTAAAGGCTGTCACAATAACGACCCCGGGGCCAGCGTACCCCGGGGCCTTTTTCCCCAACCAAGAGCCGTATCATGGCGCAGCCCGCCCCCAAGCCGGAAAGCACCGGCGCCAAGGTTATTCCGATCAAGGAAGCATCCCTCTACGAAGCGCACAAGAAGATCTATGCGCGCAGCGTGAGCGGTCGGTTTGCCACCTGGCGCTGGATACTCGTCTGGGTCACGCAGATCGTTTACTACGGCCTTTGCTGGCTGGAATGGAACGGCCGCCAGGCCGTGCTGTTCGACCTGGTCGAGCGAAAGTTCTACATCTTCGGCCTGGTGTTCTGGCCGCAGGACGTGTTCTACCTGGCCGTCCTGCTCATTATTTCCGCGCTGTCACTGTTTCTGTTCACCGCCGTCGCCGGCCGGCTGTTCTGCGGATATGCCTGCCCGCAAACCGTCTACACCGAAGTTTTTATGTGGGTGGAGAAGCTCATCGAAGGCGACCGGCCGGCTCGAATGAAACTCGATGCGGCGCCAATGAACGCCAACAAGCTCGCCCGCAAGGCGGCCAAACATGCAGTCTGGCTGGCGATCGCGTTGTGGACCGGTTTCACCTTCGTCGGCTATTTCACGCCGATCAAGACGCTGGCCGGCTCGGTGATGAGCTGGCATCTCGGCCCCTGGGAAACCTTCTGGATCTTCTTCTACGGCTTCGCCACTTGGGGCAATGCCGGCTTCATGCGCGAGCAGGTGTGCAAGTACATGTGCCCCTACGCCCGCTTCCAGGGCGTCATGTTCGACCCGGACACCCTGATCGTCACCTACGACGCGGAGCGCGGCGAACCGCGCGGGGCACGTTCGAAGAAGGCCGATCACAAGGCCGCCGGCAAGGGCGACTGCGTCGATTGCGGCATCTGCGTACAGGTCTGCCCGACCGGCATCGACATTCGCGATGGACTGCAGTACGAATGCATCGGCTGTTCGGCCTGCATCGACGCCTGCGACCAAGTGATGGACAAGATGGGCTATCCGCAAGGGCTGATCCGCTACTCCACCGAACATGCCCTGGCCGAGCGTTGGGGCAGCAAGCAGATCGTCGCCCACATCCTGCGGCCGCGCACGCTGCTCTATGGTGCCGTCCTGGCCACGATCATCGGCGCCGCTGCGGTGGGACTGACTATGCGCCAGCCGCTCAAGGTGGATGTCATCCGCGACCGGGCAACGCTTGCCCGGGAGGTAGAGGGCGGCCTGATCGAGAACGTCTACCGCCTGCAGATCATGAACCTGGCCGAGGAACCGCGCCGCTTCGCATTGGCCGTGACCGGCCTCAATGGCATCCAGCTCGCCACTGAATCCATCGTCGAAATTCCACCCGCTGCCACCCAGGCTGTTTCCGTGCGTGTGCGCGTAGAGCCTGACGCAGGAAAACGCGGGTCCAATCTCATCCATTTCGAGGTGCGCGCACTCAACCACGATGAGGTTTTCGTGCGAGAGAAGGCGAGCTTCCTGCTGCCATGAATCCAGTCGCCCAGGACCGCCGCCCATGGTATCGCCACCCCTGGCCCTGGATCCTGATGGCCGGGCCAGCCGTGGTGGTGATCGCCGGCATCATTACCGCATGGATTGCAGCGACCACCAATGACGGCCTGGTCGCCGACGATTACTACAAGCAGGGGCTTGCGGTAAACCAGAGGCTGGCGCGCGACGATGCCGCCGCGGCGATCCAGCTTGAAGCCCGTTTGCGCCTTACCGCCAACAGGATGGATGTCCGTCTGGTTTCGCGCACCGGAGCCCCGCTCCCTTCCAGGCTGCGGATTACGCTGGCGCATCCGACCCGTGGAGGGGAGGATCAGAAATTGATACTGGAGGGCGAGAAGGGCGCCTACTCCGGTGCCATGTCGGCACTCGGTCCTGGGCGCTGGCAGGTGGTGGTCGAGGACGAGGCCAATAACTGGCGTCTCGCCGGCAGCGTTCAGTTGCCGGATTCGCCTGAAACCCTGCTCATGGCAGCCGGTAAAAAATAAAGACAAAAACAACGATAATCGCAAGGAGAGAGACATGCAACGAATGATCTGGGTCCTGTGGCCTTCCTTCGTCGTCGCCGGCATTGCCGAGGCGGTGTTCTTCACCCTCATAGATCCGCAGGAACTTTATCTTTTCGGAGAGCCGGTCAGCTTCTCGCGGATTGCGACCTATTCCATCGGCTTCTTCGCCTTCTGGGCACTTTGTGCCGCTTCCAGCATGTTCACCTGTTTTATCCAGCGCTCCTCGAGCGAAATCAACAAATGCCCGTTGCCGCAGCGCGAGCGCCCGAAGGATTGCCCCAAGTTCGACGAATAGGCCTGTTCGTCCCGCCACCGATTTTCCGCCCATCAAGTGTAGAATCACACCAAGCTGGCGTTCCTTGGATCACGGAGCGCAGTGACAAAAAAACAATAACGATAGCGGCGGCGTAGTACAGCCTGCCGACACCTCCGCGAAAGCGAGGTCATGGCGAATACGGACGAGTGCGATGTGCTGGTTGTCGGGCTGGGCCCGGCCGGCGCCGCGGCGGCAACGGCCGCGGCCAAGGCAGGCGCTCGCGTGCTCGCCGTCGAGCGGAGGCAAACCCCGGGGGGTGCTGCAAATTGCCCGGAGTTCATTCCCATCCCGCTCGGCCTGAATGCCCATGCCGATCATGTCGTCATCCAGAAAATCGTCGGTGCCCGCAATCACTTGAGCGACGGCAGCCGCGCCGATAACCTGTTGCCGGGCTGTGTCGTGAACCGCGATGCCTTCGATCGCGCGCTGGTCGATTTTTCCAGAGCCGCCGGCGCACAGTTGCTTTTTGACGCGACGCTGGCCGGTCTCGATGCCGACCACAGCCAGGCAACGCTGAGCCAGGGCGGATGCGTGCGTACGGTGCAATTCCGCGCGCTGGTGGCTGCCGACGGCCATGCCTCGACCGTCGCCCGCCTGCTCGGGCTGCCTGTCCTCCGGAAGATGCATACCGTTCGCTACCGCGTTTCGCTGCATGTGCCGCAGGATGCCGTCGATGTCTGGATATCCCCGCGCTATCCCGGTGGCTACGGCTGGCTGATTCCGGCGGGACGCGAAGCCGTCATCGGCACCGGCATCGAGGAAACCGTGGCAAGCGAAGCCCTGGAGGCCCTGCACGGGCAACTGGCCGGAGCAGGGCTGATCGGCAGCAATGTGCTTGGCCGGTCCGCAGGTGCCGTGCCGGTCGAGGGACTCCGCGAAAAGCTCGCCATGGGCAACATACTGTTTGCTGGCGACGCGGGAGGGATGGCACACCCGCTTACCGGGGCGGGCATCCATCCTGCAGTCGTTTCCGGCGAGGCGGCTGGACGTGCCGCCGCAGAATGGACGTCCGGTCACCTTGGCGCGCTGCCCACCTACGAGGCAAAGATGCGCGGACAGTTTGGCGACATGCTGACGCGCGCGGCGAGACGGCGCGAGCCGCTGGTATCCCCTTTGGGTTGTGAAAGCGACGCGACCCGCCTGGCGCCGGGCGGCTGGAGCGTGGTGCGTGGTGCATTTGAACAGTAACTTTTTGTACCCCAAACTGCCGACCGACCTTGGCCAATAATGGACGGCATCGGCAAGGCCGTTGTGGCGTTCCTCGCCAAATACAGGGATCTCAGCGTGGGCGGAAACCTGGTGGCTTCCTTTGGCCGGGATCTCGAAGCAGTGGGGAAGGTGCTGGCTGACCGCATCCAGCGGGAAGAGGAGACCCTCTACCCGCAGTACGCGCCAGCCTATTGAGCAGTCAGGCAGTCGTCCGCGAAGGCCCCACGCCGATCGGCGGCGGGGCCAGGTTGACGATGCGCGAGAAAAGCGAACGGAACTCGTGGTCCGGCTCGGCGCCGAAGCGCGGGTCGCCGTTTTCGCCGAAGGCCTGCGCGATTTCGATCCAGTCTTCCGGCTTGAGGTGTTGCTTGGCCAGCGGGATCAGGACGTTCTCCTCGAGCGCCATGTGGATGGCAATCTCGTCGGCGAAAGTTTCCGCCGCAGCCATGAAGGCTTCGCGGCCGCCCGGCGCGCCGGCCTCGTAGCGACCCAGCGCCATCTCCAGCGCCTTGACATGCTCGACGCCGGAACGGTGCTGCTCCTCCAGTTCTAGGATGGCCTTGTCGGCGTCGCGGGTGCGCATTTTCAGGCGGCGAAACAGGTAGGCCTCCTCCTTCGGGTGGTGCAGCTTCTGCGGGAAGGTGTCGATGTAGTAGAGCATTGCCCACAGCAGCCTGCTGTCGGGCTCGATGCCTTTCTCGCGCATCTCGCGCACGAGAAAACGCAGGCCGTGCGTGACGGCGGCCATCGAGCGGTGCTCGTCGAGGATGATGGTGAGGGCGGTGTTCAGCATGGTTCCCTATCCTACCGATACACCAGCACGGGCACCTTGGAGTGGGTCAGCACCTTCTGCGTTTCCGAACCAAGCAGCAGGCCGGACAGGCCGCGCCGTCCGTGCGAGGCCATGAAGATGAGATCGCAGCCGTTGGCCGCGGCTGCCTCGATGATCGCCTCGTAGGGGACGTCGCTGGTGGCCGAGGTGCTGGCGCAGGTCACGCCGGCGCCAGCGGCCATGCCCTGGGCTGCCGCGAGGATTTCCTGGGACTGCTTTTCCGCCATCTCGGCGAATTTTTCCGGCGTCGTCGGATCGATCAGCGCGCCTTCGCCGTAGAAGGCCACGGGATAGTCGGGCTTGGCGTAGAAGAAGGTGATCTTCGCCCCGGTTTCACGGGCGAAATCCACGGCTTTCTTGACAGTATCGCCGGACAGCACCGAGCCGTCGGTGGGAACGAGAATGTGCTTGAACATGCTGCCCTCCTGATCGTTTGAATGATTATATATAGAAAGCGCAACCCAATAGCGATTGACGCAGATCAAGCATGATAACGCCTCTACCGGACCAAAATGAAACATGCGCATCACATTTCATGGTGCTGCCGGAGAGGTGACCGGCTCCTGCTACCTGGTTGAAACCGGGGATGTGCGTTTTCTTGTCGATTGCGGCATGTTCCAGGGCGGCCGTGATGCCTGGCGGAAGAACCTTCGCGCGTTGGCCTTCGACCTGCGCAACCTCGATTTCATCCTCCTCACGCATGCCCATCTGGATCATTCCGGCCTGTTGCCGCGCGCCGCCGCGCTGGGTTTCCGCGGGCCGGTGCATGCGACGGCAGCAACGACGGATCTCCTCGGTGTGATGCTGCTCGATTCGGCCCACATTCAGGAGAAGGAAGCCGAGTGGGAGGCCAAGCGCGCCCATGCCGGACGCAGCCGGGGCCAGGCGGGGGCGCTGCTCTACACGGTGGCGCAGGCGCAGGCCTGCCTGCGGCAGTTGCGCCGGGCGGAATACGACCGGCCTTTCCAGCCGCATCCTGCAGTCCGCGTTTGCCTGCGCGATGCCGGCCACATCCTCGGTTCCGCCATTGCCGAAATCTGGGTCGAGGAGGCGGGGCGCACGCACAAGCTGGTGTTTTCCGGCGACCTGGGCATGCCGGCGCGTCCGGTCCTGCGCGATCCGCAGCCGATCGAGGCGGCGGATGTGCTCTTCGTCGAGGCCACCTACGGCAACCGCCTGCACAAGTCGCTCGATGCGACCGAAGACGAACTGGTCGAGGCGATCGAGGATACCCTGCACCGCAAGCACGGCAACGTCGTCATGCCGGCCTTTTCCGTCGGCCGTACGCAGGAGGTGTTGTTCGTGCTCGCCGATCTGGTGCGGCGCGGGCGCCTCAGGCGCCTGCAGGTCTATGTCGATTCGCCGATGTCGATGGCCGCCACCGAGATCACCCTGCGCCATGCCGAACTGCTCGACGAACACACCCGGGAACTGATCGAATGGCAGCGTGCGCATCCCGAGGCCCTGTCGGTGCGTTTCGTGCAGGACGTCGAGGAGTCGATCGCGCTCAACCAGATCCGCAGTGGTGCAGTCATCATTTCCGCAAGCGGCATGTGCGACGCTGGCCGCATCAAGTACCACCTGCTCAACAATCTTGGCCGGCGCGAGGCCTCGGTGATCATCACCGGCTTCCAGGCGGCGGGCACGCTGGGCCGGCGCCTGGTGGAGGGTGCCCGCAGCGCCACCATCTTCGGACAACACGTTCCCGTGCGCGCCGACATCTACACCATCGGCGGTTTGTCCGCGCATGCCGACCAGGACGGGCTCCTTGGCTGGCTGGGACATTTCCGTCGCCTGCCGCAGCGGACTTTCGTGGTGCACGGCGAGGCGGAAGCCGCCGAGGCCTTCGCCGGGGCGGTCCGGCATCGACTGAAGTGGAATAATGTCAGCGTGCCGCAATACGGCAGCATTGAAGAGTTATAAGGGAAACCGTCATGTCCAGGCAAAAGGAAAACCACAAGGCTCCGGTCGTCGCGAACCCCGCCGCGACCTGGAAGGCGGTGCACGATGTCACCGAGGCCGGCATCGACCCGCTGGGCATCGCCGCCCCGATCAGCCATGCCCAGATGGCCTGGATGATGCACCCGCTGGAGCTGGCCGAACTGGGGGCCAGATTCTCCGGCGACCTGATGGCGTTCACCTGGCACGCCTGGAACCGCGCCCTCGGCCTGCCGAGCGAGGACCCGATCAAGCCGCACGCCGACGACACCCGCTTTGCCGACCCGGTATGGAAGGATTCCGCCACCTGGGACATCGTCAAGGAGTGGTACCTCCTGCTGACCCACAACGTGCAGGACGCCCTCTACGACACGCCGGCGCTGTCCGGCAAGGAGCGCCGGCGCGCCGCCTTCTGGTGGCGGAAGTGGCTCAACGCCATGGCGCCGACCAACTTCCTGCTGACCAATCCGGTGGCCATGGCCAAGGCCGCAGAGACCAACGGGGAGAGCCTGGTGCGCGGCATGCACAACTTCCTCGAGGACCTGCGCGCCGGCAACGTGCGCATGACGCGCCCCGAGGATTTCATCGTCGGCAAGAACCTGGCGACGACGCCCGGTGCGGTGGTGTTCCGCAACCGGCTGCTGGAAGTGATCCATTACGCGCCGACGACGGAGCAGGTGCACGCCACGCCGATCGTCATCGTCACGCCGTGGATCAACAAGTTCTACATCCTCGACCTGAATCCGAAGAAGAGCCTGGTGAAATACCTGCTCGACCAGGGCTTTTCGGTGTTCATCACCAGTTGGAAGAACCCGACGCCCGAGATGCGCGACGTCACCTTCGAAGACTACATCGTCGAGGGCGTCAACGAGGCCATCGAGGCGGCGCGCGGCTTCACGGGCGCGCCGCGGGTGCATGCCGTCGGCTACTGCATCGGCGGCACGGCGCTGTCGACCTGGATGGCCTGGGCCAACCGCAAGTACGGGGATGCCGACAAGGTGCCGGTGGCGCACTGGACGCTACTCACCACCCTGGTCGACTTCAGCCGGCCGGGCGACATCGAGGTCTTCATCGACGAAGGCAGCGTGCGCTGGCTGACCCAGGCCATGCAGGGCAAGGGTTTTCTCGACGGCAAGGAAATGGCCGCCGCCTTCCGCCTGCTCCGCTCGAACAGCCTGATCTGGCAGTACGTGGTGCATGGCTATCTCTACGGCGAGGCGCCGCCGCCCTTCGACGTGCTCTACTGGAACATGGACACCACGCGCATGCCGTTCGCCATGCACGAGTGGTACCTGCGCGAACTCTATCTGCGCAACAACCTTATCCGCGGCGACGCACTGACGCTCGGCGGCCAGCCGATCGATCTTGGCCGCATCCGCCAGCCGCTGTATGCCGTCTCCGCCGAGGACGACCACATCGCTCCCTGGCAGCAGTGCTTCCGCATCTGCAATCACGTGCCGGCGGAGAAGCGCTTCGTGTTGTCCTCCTCCGGCCACATCCTCGGCATCGTCAACCCGCCGGTGACGCCGCCCAAGCGCAGCTTCCACGCCGGCGTGGCGCACCGGCGCGACCGCTTCCAGCAATGGCAGGAGCGCGCCGAGGAGCATGCCGGCACCTGGTGGGAGGACTGGATGGCCTGGCTGAAGCCGCAGGCCGGCGAACTGGTCGATGCCCATCCCGCTGCGACGAAGCGCTACCCGAAGCTCGCCGATGCACCGGGCACCTACGTGCTGGAGACCTGAGTCCGCCGTGCCGCTGCACTGCCAATGGGCTTGATGGTGCGGCTGCCCCTTGCATTAAGAGGGTCTATCCATGCATCTATTCTTGACAACCGTCAAGGCCCAACTTCATGCCAAACAAGGAGAATCCCACTCCAAGCAAGCCTGAAGGAGACAACCCAATGAGCGGCATCACCAGTGCCCTGCACAACCACCACAAGTTGTGCGACGACGATTTCGCCGATGCAGAAGACGCAGCCCGCAAGGGCGACTGGGCGGCCTGCGCGGCCACCTATGGAAAATTCCGCACCGAACTGCTGGCGCACTTCAGCGTCGAGGAAGAAGTCCTGTTTCCCGCTTTCGAGCAGCGCACCGGCATGGCCGGCGGGCCGACCCAGGTCATGCGCGGCGAGCACGTGCAGATGCGGGACCTGATCAACCAGATGGACGCGGCCCTGGCGCAGAAGGACGCCGACGGCTTCGGTGGCGCAGCGGAAACCCTCCTCATCATGATGCAGCAGCACAACATGAAGGAGGAAAACATCCTCTATCCGATGATCGACCAGGCACTCGGACAGGACGGCGAGCTCCAGTCGCGCGTCACGGCGGGCCTGAACGCCTAGCCGGAATCGACATGGCCGAGGAACGGGTGATCGACGGCAGGGGGCTGATGCCCCCGGAGCCGATGGAGCTGACCCTCACCGCCCTGGATACCCTCCCGGACGGGGAGGAGCTGCTCCTGCTGCTCTACTGCGAGCCGCAGCCGCTCTACGGCATCCTCAAGCAGAACGGCTACACGCATCGCTCGCAAACACGGCCCGACGGCACCGTAGAAGTCCACATCCGAAAAGCCTGAGGGGCAGCCATGCAACCCGGCCTCTCGTTCGAGCAGGCACCGCCGATCTCGGTGCCCTTCCGCTTCTTCCTCACTGCGCCGCTGTTCGGCATGGCGGCAGGACTGCTGCTGCTGTGGCAGGGGCCGTCTGCGCTTCTCTCGCGCTGGACATCGGTCGCCCTCGCGCTGACCCATCTGCTCGCCGTCGGCTTCATGCTGCAGGCGATGTGCGGCGCACTGCTGCAGATGCTGCCGGTCGCTGCGGGCGCCAACATCTGGCAGCCGCGCCGGGTGACGCAACTCACCCATGCCGGCCTGACCATCGGCACGCTGCTCCTGGTGGCCGGCTTCCTCGGCGAGAAGGCCCTGCTGTTCCAGATCGCCGTGCCGTTCATGACGGTGTCGCTGGGCGCCTTCGCGGTGATTGTCCTTGTGGCGCTGTTCCGCACGCCGGCGCAGGGACCGACCATCATTGCGCTGCGCATCGCCGTGTTCGGGCTGATCGTCACCATCGGCCTGGGGGCGACGCTGGCCTCCGCCTTCGGCTGGCAGCTGGCGCTGCCGCTGACGGAGATCACGCATGTGCACGCGGCCTGGGGGCTGGGCGGCTGGAGCCTGCTGCTGGTGGCCGGCGTCGCCTACCTGGTGGTGCCGATGTTCCAGCTGACGCCCCCCTATCCGACGTGGCTGGCGCGCAGCTTCTCGGTGACCCTGTTCTTCCTGCTGGCGGCCTGGTCGATCACCTGGCTGCCGCTGCAGCGGCCGGACGGCCTGCAGGTCGCGCTGGCCTGCGCCGCGGCGCTGCTGGCCGTGACCTTCGCCGTGGTGACGCTGCGCCTGCAGGGGCAGCGCCGGCGCAAGGTGACCGAGCCGACGCTGCTGTTCTGGCGCCTGGCGATGGCCTGCCTCATCGTCGCGGCCTTTGCCGTCATCCTGCAGCAGCTCAACCCGGGCTCGGAGGATCATGCCGGCACGCCCTTTTTGCTCGGCGTGCTGCTGATGGTGGGGGTGTTCATGCCGGTGATCAGCGGCATGCTCTACAAGATCATGCCCTTCCTCAACTGGCTGCATTTGCAGAAGATCGGCAAGCCCGGCCTGGTGGTGCCGAACATGCGCCAGATGATCTCGGAGCCGCGCATGATGATGCAGTTCAGGCTGCATCTGGCGGCGCTGCTGCTGTTGCTGGGCGCGGTGCCGCTGCCGCTGCTGGTTTATCCCGGCGGCCTGGCGCTGATCGCCTCGTGCATCTGGCTGGAGTGGAACCTGATCGTGGCGACGCGCAACTTCGCCCGCTTCAGCCGCGAACTGGAGGAGCGGCTGGCCCGGGAGCAGGCCGCCTGATCAGGGCTCGTATTCGCGCAGCTTCTTCACGCCGTGCACGGTAACGTGCTTGCCATGCACGGAGATCAGCTTGGCGGCGGCGAGGTCGTGGAAGATGCGCGACAGGGTTTCCGGCGTGAGGTTGAGCCGCGAGGCGATGACCTGCTTGCTGGTCGGCAGGTCGATCTCGACGTCGCTTATCTCGTCGTCGCCGTGGCCGCTGCGCTGCAGGAGGAAGCCGATGACGCGCTGGGTGCTGGAGCGCAGCGAGTAGGATTCGACGTCGCGGATCAGGCCGTGCAGGCGCAGGGCCAGGCCGGCCAGCATGCGGCGGGCGAAGGAGGCGTCGGTCTCGAGCATCTCGAAGACGGCCTGGCGGGCGATGTGCAGCAGCAGCGAGTCGGCGAGCGATTCGGCGAAGACGGGGTAGGGGCGGTCCATGAACATCACCGCCTCGCCGAAGCTTTGCTGCGGCCCGAGGATCTCGACCACCTTTTCGTTGCCGGCGGCCGAGGGGAAGGCGAGCTTCATCTGGCCGTAGACGATGGCGTAGAAGCCGCGCGGCTGGTCGCCCTTCTGAAACAGCATCTCGCCCTTGTGCAGGCGCTTTTCGCGCGTCTGTGCGGCAAGATGGTCGATCTGTTCCTGGCTGAGCTCCTGGAACAGGGGGATTCTGCGGAGTATTTGTGCGATGTCGAGCTTGTCGTTGTGCATTGAAAGACCCTTACCGGCTCTGACGGGGGCGCGGCGCGTGAAACATACCACGGAAAGCCCGGCTCGGGCGAGCCGGCGGGGTTTTCTGCGATGAACCTGTCCGGCGCTCCCGCCTTCTTTCATGCCCCGCACCGCGTGATGTTTCTGGCCGGCGCGACGCAGGGCCTGCTGGCCATGCTGTGGTGGGCCTTCGATCTTGCCGCCCGCCACGGACAGTTGTTCGTCGCGCCGGCCTGGCCGCTGCCGCCGTCCTGGATTCACGCGGCGCTGATGAGCTTCGGCTTTTTCCCCTTCTTCATCTTCGGCTTCGCCATGACCGCCGGGCCGCGCTGGCAGGCTGCGGCGCCGGTGTCCGAGAAGGCCTACCTTGCGGCCTTCGCCCTGATGAGCACGGGCTGGCTGGGCTTCCATGCGGCGCTGTGGCTGCCGTCGCTCCTGCTTCCCGCGCTGGGGCTGGTGCTGGCGGGCTGGTGCGCCGGACTGCCCGCGCTCTGGCGCGTCATGCGCACGCCGAGCAACGAACAGACCCACATCGTCGCCGTGGTGGGGGGACTGACTTTCGGCGCGCTGCTGCTGGCCGCCTTCCTCGGCTACGCCGCCGGCGGACCGGCCTGGATGGCGCAGCTCGCCGTGAAGGGCGGCGTTTGGTTCTTCCTGCTGCCGGTGTTTACGGCGCTGTGCCACCGCATGGTGCCGTTCTTCTCCAGCGCGGTGATCCCGAAGTACCGCGTCGTGCGGCCGCTGTGGGTGCTGCATCTCCTGCTGGCCTGCTATGCCGGCCATGGCGTGCTGGAAGTGGCCGGCCTGCCGCAATGGACCTGGCTGGCCGACCTGCCCGCGGCCCTGGCCGCTGGCTGGCTGAGCTTCGCCTGGCAGCTGCGCAGGTGCCTCGCGGTGCGGCTGCTCGCCGTGCTGCACGTCGCCTTTGCCTGGCTCGGGGCGAGCCTGGCGTTGCATGCCGCGAGCAGTCTGCTGCTGCTCTTCGGCGCCGGCTCGCTCGGCCTGGCGCCGCTGCATGCGCTGACGCTCGGCTTCTTCGCCTCGGCCGTGATCGGCATGGTAACGCGCGTGACGCTCGGGCATTCGGGCCGGCCGCTGAATGCCGACACGGCCGTCTGGGCGATCTTCTGGGTCATGCAGGGCGTGGCGGTGCTGCGCATGCTGGCGGAGTTTGTGCCCCTGACGGGCGCGGCGAATCTCTTCCTGCTCGCGGCCCTCGGCTGGCTGGCGGCGTTCGGCATCTGGTACGCGAAGTTCGCGTCGATCTACCTGAAGCCGCGCCCCGACGGCCGGCCGGGTTAACATCGGCGCCATGACGACCTACCTGCTCCTCAAGCATCTCCACGTCACCTTCGTGGTGATCTCCGTCACGGGTTTCTTCCTTCGCGGCGTCTGGATGCTGACGGATTCGCCGATGCTCAACCGGCTCTGGGTGCGGGTGGTGCCGCACGCGAACGACACCCTGCTGCTGGCGGCCGCCATCGGCCTGTCGATCGTGCTGCAGCAATATCCCTTCGTGCACGGCTGGGTGACGGCCAAGGTGCTGGGCCTGCTGGCCTACATCGGCTTCGGCATGTTCGCCCTGCGGCGCGGCCGCAGCAAGTCGGTGCGCGCGGGCTTCTGGCTGGCCTCGCTGGCCAGCTTCGCCTACATCGTCACGGTGGCCCTGACCAAGGACCCGTGCGGATTCCTGGCCTGGCTGTAGCCGCTCAGCGCGGCTGGTGGTTGAGCAGCTTGCGCAGGCCGTCGCCGTCGAGGATGCGGATGTGCTTCTGCTGCACGGCGATGAAGCCTTCCTCCTGGAAGCGGGAGAAGGCGCGGCTCACCGTCTCCAGCTTGAGGCCGAGGTAGCTGCCGATTTCCTCGCGCGTCATGCGCAGGTGGAATTCCGCCGCCGAGTAGCCGCGCGAGGTGAAGCGCTGCGACATGTTGAGCAGGAAGGCGGCCAGCCGCTCCTCGGCGCGCATGGTGCCGAGCAGCATCATCAGGCCCTGGTCGCGCACCAGCTCGCGGCTCATCACCTTGTGGAAGTTGTGCTGCAGCGCCTGGATCTCGCGCGAGAGCATTTCCAGCTGGGCGAAGGGAATGACGCAGACCTCGCTGTCCTCGAGTGCCACGGCATTGCAGGTGTGCACTTCGGTGCCGATGCCGTCCATGCCGAGGATTTCCCCGGCCATTTGGAAGCCGGTGACCTGGTCGCGGCCATCCTCGAGCAGGACGTCGGTCTTGAAGAAGCCGGTGCGCACGGCATAGATCGCCTCGAAGGAGTCGCCGGCGCGATAGAGGTTCTGCTGGCGTTTCAGCTTGCGGCGGGCGCCGACCAGGCTGTCCAGCTTGGCCAGCTCCTCCTTGCTGAGGCCCTCGGACAGGCACAGCTCATGCAGACTGCATTGGGAACAGGCGGCCTTGATCGTGACAAGGCTGATGGGAACGGCGGATTTGTTGGGCAATTCCGTCTCGCTTTCTCTCTCTGTTGGTTGGTCGCTTTGATCCATGTCAATACGATAAACGGGTCGATGCGGCATCTTTCCCCAACATCCCGCAGCAGGGCTGCAGTACCGATTTACCGCATTACATGAACGCGACTTTTCAGGATCTGATTTTCGACCCGCAGCTGATCCGCCGGTTCGATGTGAACGGACCCCGTTACACATCCTACCCGACGGCCGACCGCTTCGTCGAAGCCTTCGATGCCGACGCCTACCGGCTTTGGTTGGGCAAACGCACGGTCGGCGGCATCAGCAGGCCGCTTTCATTATACGTGCACATCCCCTTCTGCAACACCATCTGCTACTACTGCGCCTGCAACAAGATCATCACCAAGGACCATGGCCGCTCGGCCAAGTACCTGAAATACCTTGATAAAGAAATATCCCTGCAGTCGGGTTACCTGGAAGGCAGCCACGATGTCGTGCAGCTGCACTGGGGCGGCGGCACGCCGACTTTCCTCTCGCACGAGGAAATGCGCCAGCTGATGGGCTCGATCCGCCAGCACTTCCGCCTGCTGCCCAACGGCGAATATTCCATCGAGGTCGATCCGCGCAAGGTCGACGAAGCGACCGTGGCCCTGCTCGGCGAACTGGGTTTCAACCGCATGAGCCTGGGCGTGCAGGACTTCGACCTGGCGGTGCAGGAGGCGGTCAATCGCGTGCAGACCATCGAGGAGACGGAAACCGTGCTGCGCGCCGCGCGCGCCAACGGCTTCAAGTCGATCTCGGTCGACCTCATCTACGGCCTGCCCAAGCAGAACGTCATCAGCTTCAACCGTACGCTGGAAGAGGTCATCCGCCTCTCGCCGGATCGCCTGTCGATCTACAACTACGCCCACCTGCCGAGCCTGTTCAAGCCGCAGCGGCGCATTGCCGAGGGCGAGCTGCCTTCGGCCGACGCCAAGCTGCAGATCCTCCAGCTCGCCATCCGCCGGCTCACCGAGGCGGGCTATGTCTACATCGGCATGGACCACTTCGCCAAGCCGGACGACGAGCTTTCCGTGGCCCAGCGCCAGGGCCGGCTGCATCGCAACTTCCAGGGTTATTCGACGCACGCCGAGTGCGACATGATGTCCTTCGGCATCTCCTCGATCAGCATGGTCGGCCCCAGCTACTGCCAGAACGTCAAGACGCTCGACGAATACTACGACCGCCTCGACAACGGCGTGCTGCCGGTCTATCGCGGCATCGAGCTGACGCCGGACGACCTGCTGCGCCGCTCCATCATCCAGGCCCTGATGTGCCACTTCGAGGTGTCGATCGAGGCGCTCGAAGTGGCCCACCTGATCGACTTCAAGCGCTACTTTGCCGACGAGATCGCCGACCTGCGCGAGATGGAGAAGGGCGGCCTGCTCAAGCTCGACGACAAGTGGATCAGCGTGCAGCCGCGCGGCCGCATGCTGGTGCGCGCCATTGCCATGGTGTTCGACCGCTACCTGCGCGCCGACCGCGAGCGGGCCCGCTACTCGAAAGTGATCTAAACCGCGGATCGACGCGGAGGCCGTGTCGATCCGCGTGACCAGCGGTACCCCTCATGCCCGATACCGGCTACATCGCCGTCTTCCTCGTCGGTCTGCTCGGCGGCACGCATTGCATGGCCATGTGCGGCGGCATCGTCGGCGCCCTGACTGTCGGCACCCCGGCCGGCCGGCCGCAGTGGCCGCTGCACCTCGCCTACAACCTCGGCCGCATTTCCAGCTACGCGCTGGCCGGCGCCGTGCTCGGCGCCATCGGCAGTGCCGGCCTGCTGCTCAACGATGCGCTGCCGGTGCAGATGACCCTCTACGTGCTCGCCAACCTGATGCTTATCGCACTTGGCCTGTATCTGATCGGCGTGCCGCAGGGACTGACTTTCCTTGAGCGCGGCGGGCAGAAAGCGTGGGCGCGCATCCAGCCGCTGACGCGCCGCTTCCTGCCGGCGACCTCGGTATCGCGCGCGCTGCCGCTGGGCATGCTGTGGGGGTTCCTGCCTTGCGGCATGGTCTATTCGGTGCTCGCCACGGCGCTGCTTACCGGCAGCGCCCTGCGCGGGGCGGGGCTGATGCTGGCCTTCGGCCTCGGCACCCTGCCCAACCTGCTGCTGGCAGGGTTTCTCCTGCGGCGCTTCCGCGACGTCGTGCAGGGCCGCCCCGTGCGCCTCGCTTCCGGCCTTCTGGTGCTCGGCTTCGGCGTGTGGGGCCTGTTCAACGCCACCTCGCTCGGCGGCCGGCTCTGGCAGGGAATTGTCTGCGCCGTATAGAATCGAACGTTCATGAACGCGCCAGTCCTTCGTTCCGCCGTTGATCTGCCCATCGAGGGCATGACCTGCGCCGCCTGCGCGGCGCGCATCGAGAAGCAGCTGAACAAGCTGCCCGGCGTCTCGGCGGCCGTGAACTTCGCCAGCGAGCGCGCCCACGTCGAGTTCGACGCCGGCGCGGTGAGTCCGCCGCAACTCGTCGAGACCATCGAGAAGGCCGGCTTCAAGGTGCCGCCGCAGTCGCTCGACCTGGCGCTCTCCGGCATGACCTGCGCCGCCTGCGCCACGCGCATCGAGACGGTGCTGAACAAGCTGCCCGGCGTCGAGGCCAACGTCAATTTCGCCAGCGAGAAGGCCAGCATCCGCTTCGTGCCGGGGCAGGCCGACGCGGCGGCGCTCATCGCCGCCGTCCGTCGCGCCGGCTACGACGCGCGCGAATCCGGCCTCGACACGCGCGCCGCCGAGAAGGAACGCAAGGCCGCCGCCTACCGTGCCGAGCTGAAGCGCTTCTGGATCTCCGTCGTGCTCACCCTGCCGCTGGTGGCGCAGATGGGCGCGATGTTCTCCGGCGAACATGAAGACCTGCTGCCGCGCTGGCTGCAGCTCGCGCTCGCCACGCCGGTGCAGTTCTGGATCGGCTGGCGCTTCTACGTCGGCGCCTTCAATGCCCTGCGCGGCGGCGCCGGCAACATGGACGTTCTGGTGGCGCTCGGCACCTCGATGGCCTGGGCCTTCAGCGCCGTGGTGACGGTGCTCGACCTGCACCATCATCACGTCTATTTCGAGGCCTCCGCCGCCGTCATCACCCTGGTGCTGATGGGGAAACTGCTGGAGGCGCGCGCCAAGGCCAAGACCTCCGCTGCCATCGAGGCGCTGATCCGCCTGCAGCCGCAGACGGCGCGCGTGCTGCGCGACGGCGAGCTGGTCGAGGTGCCGGTGGCGAGCCTGAATCCAGGCGACGTCTTCGTTGTGCGGCCGGGCGAGAGCGTGCCGGTCGACGGCGAGGTGGCGGAGGGCGCCTCCAGCGTGAATGAAGCCATGCTCACCGGCGAGAGCCTGCCGGTGGCGAAGAACCCCGGCGACAAGGTGTTCGCCGCCACGGTGAACGGCGAGGGCCTGATCCGCTGCCGCGCCACCGGCGTCGGCAGCCACACCCTGCTCGCCGGCATCATCCGCATGGTCGAGCAGGCGCAGGGCTCGAAGGCGCCGGTGCAGCGCCTGGCCGACCGCATCTCGGCGGTCTTCGTGCCGGTGGTGACGGCCATCGCGCTGGTCGCCTTCGCCGGCTGGTGGCTGTTCACGGGCGACTTCACCCACGCCTTGGTCAACGCTGTCGCCGTGCTGGTGATCGCCTGCCCCTGTGCGCTCGGCCTGGCGACGCCGACGGCGATCATGGTCGGCACCGGACGCGGCGCCGCGGCGGGGATACTCGTCAAGAACGCCGAGGCGCTGGAACTGGCGAAGAACGTCGAGGTGCTGGCGGTGGACAAGACCGGCACGCTGACGGAGGGCAAGCCGGAAGTGACGGATGTCGTGCCGGCCGACGGCATCGCGCAAGCTGAACTGCTGCGCGTCGCCGCCAGCCTGGAGCAGGGCGCCACGCACCCGCTTGCCGAAGCCATCGTCGCGCGGGCACGCGGGCAGGGCCTGGCGCTGGCGCAGCCGGGCGAGCTGCGTGCCGTGCCGGGCAAGGGCCTGGCGGCGGCACTCGACGGCGAGGAATATGTGCTCGGCTCGCCGGCCTTCCTTGCCGAGCGCGGCGTGGCGGTGCCGGAAGCGCTGCTGGCGCCGTTGGCGAATGGCGGCAGGAGCGTCGTCGCCGTGTCGCGCGGACTGACTTTTCTCGGCCTCATCGGCGTCGCCGACCGCCTGCGGCCGACTTCGCGCGCGGCGGTGGCGCGGCTGCAGGCGCAGGGCGTCGAAGTGGTCATGCTCACCGGCGACAACGCTGCCACGGCGGCGGCCATCGCGCGCGAGGCCGGCATCGAACGCTACGAGGCCGGGGTGCTGCCGCAGGACAAGGCGGCGGCGGTAGCGAAGCTCAAGGCCGGCGGCAAACGCGTCGGCATGGTCGGCGACGGCATCAACGATGCGCCGGCGCTGGCCGCGGCGGACGTCTCCTTCGCCATCGGCGGCGGCTCGGACGTGGCGCTGGAGGCGGCCGACGTGACGCTGATGAGGAGCGACCTGCTCTCGGCGGCCGACGCCATCGACCTGTCGCGCGCCACCTTGTCGAAGATACGCCAGAACCTGTTCTTCGCCTTCATCTACAATGTGCTCGGCATCCCGCTTGCGGCCATGGGCATGCTCAACCCGGTCATCGCCGGTGCGGCGATGGCGCTGAGTTCCGTATCGGTGGTGAGCAATTCCCTGCTGCTGCGGCGCTGGAAACCCCATCGGAGAGACGAATGACCTTGTACCGACTTATTGCCGCCGTGCTGTACGGACTGACCTTTGCCGCGGCGCCGCTGGCACAGGCGCAGACGACCCTCGGCGCCAACGAGCCGCCCATTTTCGACGCCGCCCGCATCGGCACCGCCGCCGAGGTGGACAAGATCCTCAAGGCCAACCCGGCCATGCGCGATGCGCGCAACCAGCTCGGCTCGACGCCGCTGCATCTTGCCGCCACCAACCTCGACAGCGGGCCGCTGAAAGTGCTGATCGCCGCCGGCGCCGAGGTCAACGCGCGCGACAAGGAGGACAATACGCCGCTGCACATGGCCGCCTATGTCGGTCGCTCGGAAGCCGCGCGCCTGCTGCTCGAAGCCGGCGCCGATGTGAACGCCAAGTCGACGGGCGGCCGCACGCCGCTGTCGCTGGCGCGCAAGACGCGCGCCGACGAGACGGCGGGCATCATTTCCCTCTGGGTGCTGAAGGGCTGCAAGCCCGGCAAGCCCTGTTAAGTCGATAAAGGAAGCATCATGGAAACCACCACCCTCAAGGTCGAAGGCATGTCCTGCGGCGGCTGCGTGAAGAGCGTCACCAACGTGCTCACCGCGCTGCCCGGCGTGGCGAAGGCGGAAGTCTCGCTGGAGAACAAGAGCGCCCGCGTCGAGTTCGAGGCCGGACGCGTCACGCGCGAGGACATGAAGCGGGTCATCGTGGACGCCGGCTTCGAGGCGGAGTGAGCAAGCACCCCCTCTGGCTGGTCGGCTTCCGCCCCTTCTTCGCACTGGCCTGCCTGTCCGGCATCGTCCTGCCCGTCGTCTGGGCGCTGATGTTCGCCGGCGTGCTCGACGCGCCGGCGGCGGCGTTCACGTCGATCCAGTGGCATGCCCACGAGATGTTCTTCGGCTTCGGCTGGGCCATGCTCGGCGGCTTCCTGCTCACCGCGAGCAAGAACTGGGTGAAGATCCGCGGCTACCACGGGACCGCGCTGGTCTTCCTCGTTTCCGCTTGGGTCTTCGAGCGCCTCGGCATGTGGTTCGGCGCCGCCTGGCCGCAGCCGCTGTTCCTGCTCTCCAACCAGCTTTTCCTCGTCGCCATCGTGGCCATGCTGCTGTGGACCCTGCTGCGCCATCGCGACACCGACGGCTACCGCAAGGACAACATTTTCTTCCTGCTCCTGCTGCCGCTGTTCCCCGTGTCGAAGGCACTGCTCCTCGACGGGCCCTGGGGCCAGGCCGGACAGCTGATGGCGCTCGGCCTGTTCCGCCTCGCCTTCCTCATCATGCTCGAGCGCACGCTGACCGATTTCATGAAGGGCGTCTTCAAGGCGGAGATCCTGCGCCACCCGCTGCTCGACGGCGCCATCAAGACGCTGGCCCTGGCGCTGGCCTTCGCCGGCTTCCTGCCGCCCCTGGCGACGGCCGGCCTGGCGGCGTTGCTGGCGCTGCTGCTGCTCGTCCGCTTCGCCTACTGGCAGCCGCGGCTGGCCTTCACGCGCCTCGACATCGGCGTCATGCACCTCGGCTACCTCGCCATCGTCGGCCAGCTGCTGGTGCTGGCCTTCGAGCAGGCCGCCCACAGCGTCTGGGTCGGCAGCGTCTCCATCCACCTGTTCACCTTCGGCGTCATGGGCCTGATCATTCCGGCCATGATCGTGCGCATCTCGAAGGGCCACACCGGACGCAAGGTGATGTTCGACGCCGGCGACAAGGCGGTGCTGTGGATCATGATCGCGGCGCTGGCGCTGCGCGTGCTTGCGCCGCAGCTCGCCCCCGGCGCCTACCTGCTGTGGGTCGACCTGGCAGCCGCCGGCTGGACCGCCGCCTTCGCCATCCTCGCCTGGCGCGTGATTCCCTTCCTGCTGCAGCCCAGGATCGACGGCCGGGAGCATTGATAGCGATCGGCTATCGCAGCCATCGCCACAATCAACTTCCCGCCCCGCGGCGGCTTGCCTAAACTCCCTTCATGGAAATTGCCGAGACTCCGCAGACCAGCTGGCTTGAGGCGCTGCGCGAACATGCGCGCGAACATGCCTTTGCAGCCTGGGGTCTTGGCCTTTCTGTCCTGGCCGTCGTCCTGCTTCTCGCCCAGAGCCTGGTGCAGGTCATCGCCGGTGAAGCCACTGCGGTGCTGGGCTATGCCCTGGCCGGCGGTGCGGCCGGCTTCATTGCCACCGCGCTTGGTGCCGTGCCGGCGCTGTTCCTGCGCGGCATTCCGCAGCGGGTGGAGGACAGCATGCTCGGCATGGCGGCCGGCATGATGCTCGCCGCCAGCGCCTTCTCGCTGCTCCTGCCCGGGCTGGAGGCGGGCGCCGGCATCCTCGGCAGCAAGTCTTTCGGCGCCGGCGTCGTCGTGCTCGG
Source organism: Denitratisoma sp. (assembly GCA_032027165.1). Lineage (NCBI taxonomy): Bacteria > Pseudomonadati > Pseudomonadota > Betaproteobacteria > Nitrosomonadales > Sterolibacteriaceae > Denitratisoma > Denitratisoma sp. The sequence goes on from JAVSMO010000001.1 coordinate 347,375, forward strand.
CATGGCTCTCGGCGTCCTGCTGATGCTCGGCCTCGACGCCTTCACCCCGCACGAGCACGACAAGACCGGTCCCTGCGGGCCCGGCTACGAACGCTGCGGCCGCGTCTGGCTGTTCGTCTTCGCCATCGCCTTGCACAACCTGCCCGAAGGCATGGCCATCGGCGTCGGCTTCTCCCATGCCGACATGGGCGTCGGGCTGCCGCTCGTCACGGCGATCGCCCTGCAGGACATCCCGGAAGGACTGGCCGTGGCGCTGGCCCTGCGCGGCGCCGGCCTGACGCCGACGACCGCCGTGCTGGTTGCCGGCGCCAGCGGCCTGCTCGAGCCGGTGGGCGCTTTGCTCGGCGTCGGTCTCGCCAGCGGCCTGGCCGTCGCCTATCCGGTCGGGCTGGGCCTCGCCGCCGGCGCGATGATCTTCGTCGTCTCGCACGAGGTCATCCCGGAGACGCACCGCAACGGCCACCAGACGCCGGCGACCATCGGCCTGATGGCCGGCTTCGCGCTGATGATGGCGCTCGACACCGCCCTGGGCTGAGCCGTGCTGTCGGCCATTCGCGAATTCTTCGACCGCAACATCGCCGGCGCCCCGGCACAGGACGGGCATGCGATCCAGCTCGCCACCGCCGCGCTGCTGGTCGAGGCGATGCGCATCGACGCCGGGACGACCGATGCCGAGCGCGATGCCGTGCTGGAGGCCGTCCATGGCAAGTTCGGCCTTGCCGGGGCCGAGGCCGAGTCGCTGATCGCGCTGGCGGAGGAAGAAATGCGCCAGGCCACCGACTACTACCAGTTCACCTCGCTGATCAACCAGCGCTTCACCCAGGCGCAGAAGGAGCGCGTGCTCGAATTGATGTGGCGCGTCGCCTACGCCGATGCGGTGATCGACGCGCACGAGCAGCACCTGATGCGCAAGATCGCCGCCCTGCTGCACGTGCCCGACAGCGCCTACATCGCCGCCAAGCTGCGCGCCCGCGACGCCTGAACGCACGAATTTCTTCGCCTAGGTCAAATCCGTGCGCGGATTTCTCTTGCTAGAATCCAAGCCATTGATTATAGGAGGAGAAATTGAAAAAACTTATACCCGCATTGCTGGCGTTTTCCGCCGCATTTCCGGCGCTTGCCGACGACATCACCTACGCCAAGCACATCCGCCCGCTCTGGGATGACAAGTGCGAGCGCTGCCACGGCACGAGCGCGCCGCCCTACGAAGTCTTCCTCAAGGACAAGAAGACGTTCGAGCTCGACGACAAGGGGCCGCGCATGGACAGCTACGAGAGTTTCGTCTTCTTCATCGCCGGACCCCAGGCCGGCGCACTCATGCAGCGTCTCGACGACGGCAGCAACACCAAGGACGGCCAGCCCGGCAACATGTACCGGCACCTCGGTCGCGGCGAGCAGCGCAAGGAAAACCTTCAGATTTTCAAGCAGTGGATCGGCGAGGGCGCCTGGATCGTGAAGGGCGCCGGCGAACTTTCCAAGGACGAGATCCAGAAAATCAAGGCGGCGAAATGAGCGCGGCGGCCGGGCTCGCCGCCCGGCCGCAGGCAATCACTCCTCGAGGACGCTGCGCAGCATCCAGGCCGTCTTCTCGTGCACTTCCAGGCGCTGCGTGAGCAGGTCGGCAGTCGGCTGGTCGTTGGCCTTTTCCACCAGCGGGAAGACGGAGCGCGCAGTGCGCGCGGTCGCTTCCTGGGCGGCGACGAGGTGGCGGACCATGTCCATCGCTTTCGGCACGCCGTCCACTTCCTTGATCGAAGCCAGCTTGACGAACTCCTTGTAGGTACCGGGCGCGGGGATGCCGAGGGAGCGGATGCGCTCGGCGATCAGGTCGAGGGCGTTCCATTGCTCGGTGTATTGCACCATGAACATCGCGTGCAGGGAATTGAACATCGGCCCCGTCACGTTCCAGTGGAAGTTGTGCGTCATCAGGTAGAGGGTGTAGCTGTCGGCCAGCAGGCGCGACAGGCCCTTGGCGATTTTCGCCCGGTCGGCGGCGGAAATGCCGATGTCGATGGCGGGGGCGGGATTTTTCTTCGCTTTCATGATTACTCCTTTCAGACGATAGACTCAAAAAACAGTATGCATCATCTTCGGCTCGACGGGCGCCGCCGGGCTGCGGATCAGGTGGTCGAAGGCCGACAGGGCGGCCTTGGCGCCTTCGCCCATGGCGATGACGATCTGCTTGTAGGGCACCGTCGTCGCGTCGCCGGCGGCGAACACGCCCGGCAGCGAGGTCCGGCCGCGGGCGTCCACCTCGATCTCGCCGAAACGGCTGAGGCTCACCGTGCCCTTCAGCCAGTCGGTATTGGGCAGCAGGCCGATCTGCACGAAAATGCCTTCCAGTTCGAGGCGATGCGACTCGCCCGTGACGCGGTCGGTGTAGGCGAGGCCGGTCACCTTCTGGCCGTCGCCGACGACCTCGGTGGTCTGCGCGCTCCTGATCACCGTGACGTTGGGCAGGCTCGTGAGCTTTTCCTGCAGCACCGCGTCGGCCCGCAGCCTGCTGTCGAACTCGATCAGCGTGACGTGGGCGACGATGCCGGCGAGGTCGATCGCCGCCTCGACGCCGGAGTTGCCGCCGCCGATCACCGCCACGCGCTTGTCCTTGAACAGCGGGCCGTCGCAGTGCGGGCAGAAGCAGACGCCCTTCGCCTTGTATTCGGCCTCGCCGGGCACGTTCATCTCGCGCCAGCGCGCGCCGGTGGCGAGCACCAGCGTCTTCGCTTTCAGCGTTGCGCCGCCGGCGAGCTTCACTTCGTGCATCGTCTCGCCCGGCACCAGCGCCTGGGCGCGTTGCAGCGGCATGATGTCGACGCCGTACTCCTTGACGTGGTTTTCCAGCGCCGCGGCGAGCTGCGGCCCCTCGGTATGCCTGACCGAGATGAAGTTCTCGATGGCCAGGGTGTCGAGCACCTGCCCGCCGAAGCGCTCGGCCACCACGCCGGTGCGGATGCCCTTCCTCGCGGCGTAGATCGCCGCCGCGGCGCCGGCCGGGCCGCCGCCGACCACCAGCACGTCGAAGGGCTCCCTGGCGTCGAGCGCCTCGGCCGCCTTCACGGCGGCGCCGGTGTCGAGCCTGGCCACGATCTCCTCGAGGCTCATGCGTCCCTGGCCGAAGGGCGCGCCGTTGAGGAACACCGCCGGCACGGCCATGATGCCGCGCGCCTCGACCTCCTTCCGGTGGAGCGCGCCGTCGACCATCGTCGCCTCGACATTCGGGTTGAGCACCGCCATCAGGTTGAGCGCCTGCACCACATCCGGGCAGTTGTGGCAGGACAGCGAAATGAAGACCTCGAAGCGGAAGCGGCCCTCGATGCCCCTGATCTGCGCGATCAGCGCTTCGTCGACCTTGGGCGGGTGGCCGCCGGCCTGCAGCAAGGCGAGGATGAGCGAGGTGAACTCGTGGCCCATCGGCAGGCCGGCGAAGTGGATGCGCGGCGCTTCGCCGGGGCGGCCCACCGAGAACGAGGGACGGCGCTCGGCGCTGCCGTCCTCACGCACGCTCACCTTCGGCGAGAGCGCCGCGATGTCGGCGAGCAGTTCGCTCATCTGGCGCGAGGCGTCGCTGCCGTCGGGGGTGGCCACCAGCTCGATCGGCTGCTGCAGCTTTTCGAGGTAGGCGGCAAGCTGGGACTTGATGCTGGCGTCGAGCATGATGGTCTCCGTAAATGGGTTTGCACTGGAAAAGGCGGCCGCGGATTCGTGGTTCGGCCGGCCTTGCCGCTGCAATCCCGCCCCGGGGGTCGCCTGGGACGGGAAGGTTGGGGTCGGGGCGGCTGTTAGATCTTTCCGACGAGGTCCAGCGAGGGCGCCAGCGTCTTGTCGCCTTCCTTCCACTTGGCGGGGCAGACCTCGCCCGGGTGGGCGGCGACGTACTGCGCGGCCTTGATCTTGCGCAGCAGCTCGGATGCGTCGCGGCCGATGCCGCCGGCGTTGATCTCGACGATCTGGATCTTGCCGGCCGGGTCCATCACGAAGGTGCCGCGCTCGGCGAGGCCGGCTTCCTCGATCATCACGCCGAAGTTGCGGGTGATGGCGCCGGTCGGGTCGCCGATCATCGGATACTTGATCTTGCCGATGGTCTCCGAGGTGTCGTGCCAGGCCTTGTGCGTGAAGTGGGTGTCGGTGGATACGGCGTAGATCTCCACGCCCAGCTTCTGGAACTCCGGGTACAGATCGGCCATGTCGCCCAGTTCGGTCGGGCAGACGAAGGTGAAGTCGGCCGGGTAGAAGAACATCACCGACCACTTGCCCTTGAGCGTGGCGTCGGTGATCTCGACGAACTTGCCGTTGTGGAAGGCCGTCGCCTTGAAGGGGAGTATCTCGGTGTTGATGAGGCTGGTGTTCATGCGTTGCTCCTGTCTTGGTTGATGGTCAGGTTGAATTGCTTGCGACAGGAGGGATGATGCGGCCGCGTGCGTAATTAATCTAATTGAATGTAATTACCATTATGATAGCAATAAGCTATCTATCGCTTGTGCCGGCAGGGTGCAGCGTGTAATTTCACGGGCTATGCGCACCGCGCCGGGTGCCGGGGAAACCATCCAGCGGAGAAGATGACCATGCCGAACCAGCTCGCCGTACTCGAACAGGCCCAGCACACGCTCGTCGACCTCGCCATCAAGTTCGGGCCGAAGGTCGTCGTCGCGATCATCATTCTTACCGCGGGCTACTACGCCGGCCGCTGGGTCGGCAAAGTCCTCGACCACTGGCTGGAAAAGCTCAGCCTCGAGCCGCCGGTGCGGCTGCTGATCGTGCGCCTCGTCCGCCTGGTGGTGCTGGGCTTGTTCCTGATCATGGCGCTGCAGAACCTCGGTGTCGACCTGCTGCCGCTGATCGCCGGCCTGAGCGTGGTCGGCGCGGGTGTCGCGCTGGCCATGCAGGGCGTGCTCGGCAACCTTGCGGCGGGCTTCGTCATCATCTTCACCCGCCCGTTCCGGGTCGGCGAGTACGTCTCCATGGTGGGCGTCGAGGGCGAGGTCGAGGAAATCGACCTGTTCACTACCCGGCTCAGCCATCCCGACCGCTCTGTCGTCGTGGTGCCCAACCGCAAGATCGTCGGCGAGATCCTGCACAACTACGGCCAGATCCGGCAGCTCGACCTCAGCGTGGCCATCGCCCGCGCCGAGGACCTCGAGCGCGTGCTGACGCTTATTGAAGAGGTGGTGAAAGCCAATCCGCGCGTGCTCGCCGAACCCGCCTACATCGTCGGCGTGGCGTCGCTCGCCGACAAGACGATCTCGATTGCCATCAAGCCATGGGTCAAGGTGCCCGATTACCTGCCTGCGGGCGCGGAGATCAACCGGGCTGTCGTCGAGAAGCTCACCGCTGCCGGCGTCGACTATCCGGGCGCCGCGCGCGAGATCCGCCTCGTCGGCACGCCGGGCTTCAGGGCTTGACGGGATCCCAGGGTTCCTGGGCGAAGTAGGCTTCCATGCCCGGCTGGGTGTGGGGGTTGCCGGCCTTGCCCCAGTGGCAGGTCAGGCGCGCGTAGTTGTCCAGGTCGGTGCCGATGACGCAGACCATCTCCATCGGCTGCCGCGTCCCCCACTTGAAGTGCAGCACCCAGGCCTCGCCCGGGTCGGCGCGGCGCACGACGCCGAAGACCTGGCTCTTCCTGCCGCCGATTACCCGCGTCAGGCGCAGCTGCTTGCCCACGCGCTCGATGCGCGCCGTCCCGGCGTAGGTGGCCGGGCTGTCGGGATGGCGGCCGATCAGCTGGTAGCGCCCCGGCACGAAACTCCATTCGGGCGCCTCGTCCTCGTCCGCCGCCTGGGCCGGGATTCCGGCCAGGCAGGCCGCGGCGAGGAACAGGAGGGAGGTCAGCGTGCGCCTGCGGCGCCCGCTCAAGGTCCCAGGCATCCGCGTTCGCGGTCTTCGAAGTCGCAGGAGCCCTCGCGGATGTGACCGGGGTAGTGCCGCTCGAAGGCGCGGCACAGCTCCTGCTTCGTCAGCCAGCGCCCGTCGGCGTCGGCGAGCAGGGAGGCGGGAATGGTCGTCTCGTGCTCGCGGTAGATTTCGTAGATTTCCGCTTCGCCCGGGCCGATGCCGTTCTTCTGCAGGTGCTCGACCAGTCCGCAGATGGTGTCGGAGAAGTAGGTCTTGAACTCCTCCTCGTCCTCGAAGATGCGGATGCGCGCCTCGTAGGTGTAGGGCAGGCTTTGGTCGTACTTCGACTTCGGGCCGAAAATCTTTCCGAGCAGTCCCATGGCGTGCCTCCTCGTATCAGGGCGGGCGGTTCCGAAAATGTAAGGGACGGCAAGCGGCTTGGCAATGCCCCGGATCAAGGAGCCGGAACGACGGGGAGCAGCGGGCCCGGCGCCGGCCAGACGCCGCGCGCCAGCATGCGGCTGCCCTCGAAAGTCAGCCAGCTCTGCCCGCCGTAGTGCGGCAGCGGGCGGGCGAGGGCGGCGAGCGCCTCGGCGTTGCGCGCCGACACCACCGCCAGCGCGGCGCCGCCTGCACGGGCGACGGTCCACACCTGCGCGCTGCCGCGGCCGGCCAGTTCGGCGGGGCGCGGCGGCAAGCCGGCGCTTGCCAGCGCCGCGCCGACATCTTCGTGCAGGCCGGCGAGCAGCATCGGTTCGTTGCCCCGGTCCAGCTCCGCCAGCGCTGCCGGGCGCGGCGCGTTCTCGAACAAGCGCTGGGCCAGGGCCGCGGCGGCGGTGCGCACGTTCCCATCGGTCGTCGCCTGCGCCAAGCGCGGCGCGCGCGCGGTGATCCACTGGCGCAGGATCGGCGGCAGCTGCTCGGCCGCCGGCCGCCGCCACAGGCGCAGTTCCGGATCGAGGCGCACGCCCTCGGGCAGTGCGTCGAGCTCCAGCGTCGCCGTCTGGCGCGGCTGCGCGATGGCGATGCGGCGCACCTCGCTGCGCCCGCCGGTGTACACGAGTTCCACCGGCACGCCCAGCGCGTAGGCGGGCGAAACCTGCTCCAGCGTCAGCGCGAGCCGCACCTTGCCGTCGCGCATCGTCGCGCGCGCTTCGGCGATCTTCACTTCCGGCGCGCCGGCGCGGTTCAGCCACTGGTCGAAGAAGCCGTCGAGGGAGCGCCCCGCCGCCTGCTCGAAGGCCGCCTGCAGCTCGCGCCACCCGGCGACCCGGAAACGCTGCGCCTGCCAGAAGCCGCGCAGGCCGCGGCTGAAGGCGTCCGCGCCGATCTCGTCGCGCAGCATGAAGAAGAGCATCGCCGCCTTGCCGTAGCCGACGGCCGCCGCGGCGCCATGGGTGCGCGTGCGGAAGGCGGCGAGCGCCGTCTGGCTGCCCGCCGGGACGGCGGCAAAATCGCGCAGCCAGCCGAGCCGCATCTCGCGCGCGGCAGCGGCCGATTCGGCCTCCTTGTAGGCGTAGTCGGCCATGAAAGTGGTAAGGCCCTCGCTCCAGTTGCCGCGCGCGTAGTCGACGAAGACGCCGTTGCCCCACCAGTTGTGCAGCACCTCGTGGCCGAGCGAGGTGGCGCGGATGAAGGGCAGCTTCAGCACCTCGGCGCCGAGGTAGGTCAGCGTCGGCATGCCGAGGCCGGTCGGCAGCGGGCTCGCCACCACCGAGAATTCCGTAAACGGGTAGGCGCCGATCTCCGCCGCGTAGCGCGCCAGGTAGCGCTGCGCGTCGCCGAGATAGCCCTCGGCGAGGCCGGGCATCGCGTCGAGTTCGGCGAAGAAATACGTGCGCAGCCGCAGCGGTTCGCCCTCGGCGCGCGGCACGATCTTCTCGCGCACCCGGTACGGTCCGGCCATCAGGTCGATGCCGTCGGCGGGTTGCGCGAAGGCGAAGCGCGCACGGTAGCGGCCACGGGCGTCGGCCGGCGTTTCCTCCGATAGCAGTCTTCCCGCCACCAGCGCGCGCTGGTCGCCCGGCAAGGTGAGGCTGACCTCGTAGGTGAACAGCGGCGCCGGCTGCGGATACCAGCCGGCGCCGGCGGGCAGGAAGCTGCCCTCGGCGGCGGCCATCAAAGTCAGTCCGCGCAGCACGCCGCGATGGTCGAGGCGGCGGTCGAGCGCCGGCAGGGTGCCGCCGTATTCGAGGCGCAGCCGCCTGGCTTTCTCCGGCATCGCGACGCGCCAGGCGCGCAGCGGCCCGGCGCCGTCGAGGCGTTCGGCGCGCAGGGTTTGGCCCATCGCCGAGGCAGCGGTTACGTCCAGCGATTCGTGCAGCGCGAAGCCGAACTCGCGCGCCGGCGCGTCGACTTCCGCCACCGCCGAGAAGCGCCGCGTAGCCGGATCGAGCTCGACCTGCAGCTCGAGCTGCGCCGCACTCAGCGGCGCCTGCGCGCCGGCGAGCAGCGCGAAGGCGACGGCGCGCAGGTGCCTCACGATTTCTCGGGCGGAAATTTGACCACCAGCTCCAGCGTCTCTTCGCCGCGCCTGATGCGCAGCGGCAGCCAGGTGCCGGCCGGCTGCAGGCGCACATGGCTGATGGCGATGAGGGTCTTCTGCACCGGGCGGCCAGCCATCTCGAGGATGACGTCGCCGCGCTTCAGCCCGCTCTGCTCGGCGAGGCTGCCCGCCGTCACGGCGAGGATGCGCACGCCGCCCTCGTGATCTTCCAACTGCACGCCGAGGCGCGGCGGCGCCGGCTTCGGGGCGACTTGCGCCGGCAGCATGAACACCGCATCGGCGAGGCCGGCGCGGAGGTCCTTGCACTCGCCGCCGGCGGACAGCGGCAGCAGGGTGCCGACATTCTTCACGCCGAGGTCGCGCAGCTGGTGCGGCACGCCGTGGCCGTGGCGGAGGTGGCCGCTGCCCATGACGCCCACCACCAGCGGCTTGCCGGCGCCGGCGCCAGCGCCTCGGCCATGGCGCGGTCCCAGGCGGTCTGCGATTCGACGAAGAAGCGGAAGGCGGCGTCGCCCTTCTTCGGTTTGGCCGCCTTGCCGCCCTTGTCGCGCAAGGTCGGATGCTGCAGGTAGACCTCGAACAGGCTGTCGCGGTAGGCCTCGGCCGGCGGCGCCGGGCGACCGAGGCCCTCGCGCTCGGCTTCCGGCACGGCATCCCAGCCCTTCTCGGTGATGGCGCGGCTCAGCTTGCGCTCGATGTTCAGCGCCAGCATCGGGATGCGGTTGATGCGCGCGAACTCGAACAGCGGCAGGTACAGCTCGGCCGGCATGTTCCAGTTCGCGTGCCATTCCGACTGGTCGAGGAACTCCTTCACCGTCAATTCGCCGGCCACCCAGCGGTCCAGCGCCGGCTGCACGCGGCGCGGGAACATCTCGAAGCCGATCGCCATGTCCGGCCGCCGCGCATGCAGGGCGGCCAGGGTCTGCAGCTGCCAGTAGTGGTGGTCGGCGTCGTCGTGCACCTCGCCCAGCAGCAGCACTTCGCGCTGCGCCATGCGATCGAGCAGGGCCGAAGCCTGCGCGGCGCGCGGGCGTTCGCCGTCGAGCGCCGACCACGTCGCCGGCTCGGGGCAGGACTGCGCATGGGCGGCTGCGGCGGCAACAAGGCCAAGGGCGAGGAGGAATAACCGGGGTCGTATGAGGGCCATGATTTATCCGGCTGGACGAAAGACCTTCAGATTATCACCGCCTGCGCAAGTTCCGGCGCCGGCGCCTTGCCGCAGGGAAAGCGCGGGCGCACAATCGGCACACGGATGCCGCTTCGGTCGTCCGCCGCTGGCCCCGAACCCCAACAACAAGGAGGCAGCATGAACCCCCAACCCCGACTCACCCTTCGCGACCTGCGCGTGCGCGCCGTCAACGTGCCGATGGCGATCCCGCTGCAGACCAGCAGCGGCACCATCAGTATTGCGCCGCTGGCCCTGATCGACCTCCACACCGAGGAGGGCGTCACCGGCGCCGCCTACCTCTTCTGCTACACGCCGCTGGTGCTCAAGCCCGTCGTGCAGCTCCTCGCCAACCTGGCGCCGCTCGTCAAGGGCGACGCCGTCGCGCCGCTCGCGCTCGAACGCAAGCTGCAGGGCCGCTTCCGCCTGCTCGGCGCAAAGGGCGTCGCCGGCATGGCGCTGGCCGGCATCGACATGGCGGCGTGGGACGCGCTCGCCCGGGCGCAGGGCCTCCCCCTGGCGCGCGCGCTGGGCGGCGAGCCGCGGCGCATCCCCGCCTACAACAGCTGCGGGCTCGGCATGATCGGCGCCGAGCGCGCCGCCGCCGAGGCGCAGCAGCTGGCCGCGCCGGGCTTCGCGGCGATCAAGGTGCGGCTCGGCTACCCCGACCTGAAGACCGACCTCGCCGTCGTGCACGCGGTGAAGCGCGCCGTCGGCGACGACGTCCTGCTGATGTCCGACTACAACCAGGTCCTGCCCGTGCCCGAGGCGATCGCCCGCGTGCAGGCGCTCGACGGCGAGGGACTCGGCTGGATCGAGGAGCCGGCGCTGGCCGACGACTACGACGGCTACGCCCGCATCCGGGAAAAGGCGCGCACGCCGATCCAGATGGGCGAGAACTGGTGGGGCACGCACGAGATGGCGAAGTGCCTCGCCGCCGGCGCCACCGACCTCGGCATGCCGGACGCCATGAAGATCGGCGGCGTCAGCGGCTGGCTGCGCGCGGCGGCCCTCGCCGAGGCGGCCGGCCTGCCGGTCTCCAGCCACCTCTTTCCGGAGGTCAGCGCCCACCTGCTCGCGGTCTCGCCGACCTGCCACTGGCTGGAATACGTCGACTGGGCCGCGCCGATCCTGCAGGAACCGCTCCGGATCGAGGCCGGCCACGCCGTCGTCCCGGATGCGCCCGGCAGCGGCATCGCCTGGAACGAGGACGGCGTGGCGCGCTGTCTCGCCGAGTGAGGCGGCCGCCGCATGCGATCCGCAAGAATCGGATTGAGGCAAGGCGGGGAGCTGCAGTACGCTCGCGGCATGATCCTCGAACGGCACGATGACTTTCCAAGGCCGGCGCCTGCGGGCAGGGCGGAAGCCGACCTGCGCGAGCGCTCGCGCCATTACGACGTGGTCGCCAGGGCCATCGGCTACCTCCGCGCCCATGCGCGGCGGCAGCCCGGCCTCGACGAGATCGCCGCCGCCGTCCACCTCAGCCCGCATCACCTGCAGCGGGTGTTCGCCGAATGGGCCGGCATCTCGCCGAAGCGCTTCCTGCAATACCTGACCAAGGAATACGCCCGGGCGCGGCTGACGGCGTCCGGCGACACGCTCTCCGTCGCCCTCGACTCGGGCCTGAGCGGCACCGGCCGCCTGCACGAGCTGATGGTCGGCTGCGAGGCGATGACGCCGGCCGAGATCCGCGCCGGCGGCCTCGGCACCACCGTCGGCCACGGCTTCGGTCCCACGCCGTTCGGCGAGGCCCTCGTCGCCTGGTCGCCGCGCGGCGTCTGCCACTTCGCCTTCCGCACGGCCGCCGACCCGGCGATGATCGCCGGCCTGGCGGCGCAGTGGCCGCGCGCGCAGCTGGCGCGCGACGACGCGCGCGCCGGGCGGCTGCTGGCGGAAATATTCGGCGCGCGGCCGCGGCGCGCACCGATCCATTTGCTCCTGCGCGGCACCAACTTCCAGATCAAGGTCTGGGAAGCCCTGATCCGCGTCGACATCGGCGCGCTCGTCTCCTACCGGCAGCTCGCCGCCGCCGCCGGGGCGCCGCAGGCGCAGCGCGCCGTCGGCAGCGCGCTGGCCGCCAACACCATCGCCTACCTCATCCCCTGCCACCGCGTCATCCGCGAGGGCGGCGAAACCGGCAGCTACCGCTGGGGCGCCGAGCGCAAGCTGGCCCTGCTCGGCTGGGAGGCGGCGCACTCGGAATAGCCGCCGGAAAAAAGTCAGTCGCTGCGGCACGGCGATGTCGCGTCACGATAGCGGCAACCAATAACGCCCATTGCTTTAATTCAATTGTTCTATTGGCCGGGCGGCGATACGCTGGCTCCACTCGGTTCACCCAAAAGGAGACAGCCATGAGCAGCGAAAGCAAGTGCCCCTTCCACGCCCAGCACGGCGCCCGCACCACGGACAGCATGCAGTCGAACCGCGACTGGTGGCCGAACCAGCTGAACCTCAAGATCCTGCACCAGCATTCCACGAAGTCCAATCCGCTCGGCGAGAAATTCAACTACGCCGAGGAATTCAGGAAGCTCGACCTGGCCGCGCTGAAGCAGGACCTCGCCGCGCTGATGACCGACTCGCAGGACTGGTGGCCGGCCGACTGGGGCCATTACGGCGGCCTGTTCATCCGCATGGCCTGGCACAGCGCCGGCACCTACCGCATCTCCGATGGGCGCGGCGGCGCCGGCCACGGCAACCAGCGCTTCGCGCCCGTGAACAGCTGGCCCGACAACGTGAACCTCGACAAGGCGCGCCGCCTGCTGTGGCCGATCAAGCAGAAGTACGGCAACCGGATCTCCTGGGCCGACCTCTTCATCCTCACCGGCAACGTGGCGCTCGAATCGATGGGCTTCAAGACCTTCGGCTTCGCCGGCGGGCGCGAGGACATCTGGGAACCGGAAGAGGACGTCTACTGGGGCGGCGAGGCCGAGTGGCTGGGCGACGCCCGACACAAAAGCGGCTACAGCGGCGACCGCGAGCTGGAGAACCCGCTCGCCGCCGTGCAGATGGGCCTCATCTACGTGAACCCCGAGGGTCCCAACGGCGAGCCGAACGTGCTCGCCTCCGGCCGCGATATCCGCGAGACCTTCCGCCGCATGGCCATGAACGACGAGGAAACCGTCGCCCTGGTCGCCGGCGGCCACACCTTCGGCAAATGCCACGGCGCGGGCGACCCCAAGCTGGTCGGCCCCGAGCCAGAGGCCGCGCCCCTCGAGGAAATGGGCCTCGGCTGGAAGAATGCCTTCGGCTCCGGCAAGGGCGGCGACACCACCAGCAGCGGCATCGAAGGCGCCTGGACGCCGAACCCCACGCAATGGCAAGGTGAAGCTAGCGGCTACTTCGACATGCTCTTCGGCTACGACTGGAATCTCGTGAAAAGCCCTTCCGGCGCCTGGCAATGGGAGCCGGTGAACCCGGCCGACAAGGACCTCGCGCCGGCCGCGCACGATGCGTCGAAGAAGGTCACGACCATCATGACCACGGCGGACCTCGCGCTGCGCATGGATCCGATCTACGGGCCGATCTCGCGCCGCTTCCACAAGGACCCGCAGGCCTTCGCCGACGCCTTCGCCCGCGCCTGGTTCAAGCTCACGCACCGCGACCTCGGTCCGCGCTCGCGCTACCTCGGCGCCGAGGTGCCGAAGGAAGCGCTGATCTGGCAGGACCCCGTCCCCGCCGCCGACCACCCGCTGGTCGACGCCAGGGACATCGCCGACCTGAAGGCGAAGATCCTCGCCACCGGCCTCTCGGTCTCCGAGCTGGTCGGCACCGCCTGGGCCTCGGCCTCCACCTTCCGCGGCTCCGACAAGCGCGGCGGCGCCAACGGCGCGCGCATCCGCCTCGCGCCGCAGAAGGACTGGGAAGCCAACCAGCCGGCGCAGCTCGCCAGGGTGCTGGCGAAGCTCGAAGGCGTGCAGAAGGCGTTCAATGCAGGCAGCAGGAAAGTCTCGCTGGCCGACCTGATCGTGCTGGGCGGCTGCGCCGCCGTCGAGCAGGCCGCCAAGGCCGCCGGCCATGCCGTCACGGTGCCCTTCACCCCCGGCCGCAGCGACGCTGCGCAGGAACAGACCGACGTCGAGTCCTTCGCGGTGCTCGAACCCGTCGCCGACGGCTTCCTCAATTACCGGAAGGCCGGCGACAGCGTGCCGGTCGAGCAGCGGCTGCTCGACAAGGCGCAGCTCCTGACGCTGACCGCGCCGGAAATGACGGCGCTGATCGGCGGCCTGCGCGCGATCAATGCCAACGTCGGCGGATCGAAGCATGGCGTGTTCACCGACCGGCCCGGCACCCTCAGCAACGACTTCTTCGTGAATCTGCTCGACATGGGCACGGCGTGGGCGCCGACCTCGGAGGCGAAGGATGTCTTCGAAGGCCGCGACCGCAAGACCGGCAAGCCGAAGTGGACCGCCACGCGCGTCGACCTCGTCTTCGGTTCCAACTCGCAGCTGCGGGCGCTGACCGAGGTCTATGCGCAGAACGATGCGAAGGAGAAGTTCGTGCAGGACTTCGTCGCCGCCTGGAACAAGGTGATGAACCTCGACCGCTTCGATGTGAAGTAAGTCGTCCATGAACCGGACCCCGCCGGCACTCCCCCGTTCGCGCCAGTGGCTCGGCCTCGCCGGCTGGCTGGCGCTCGCCTTCGCCACCGCGGCAATCGGCGCCGTGGCCTCGGTCAGCGCCGGCGCGTTCTACGCGGAACTCGTGCGCCCCGCCTGGGCGCCGCCCGGCTGGCTCTTCGGCCCGGTGTGGACCGCGCTCTACGCGCTCATGGGCGTGTCCGCCTGGCTGGTCTGGCGCGAGCGCGGCTTTGCCGGCGCCCGCGCGGCGCTGACACTCTTCATCGTCCAGCTGGCCGTCAACGCATTGTGGAGTTGGCTGTTCTTCGCCTGGCGCCTGGGCGGCTCGGCCTTCGCCGAAGTCCTGCTCCTGTGGTGCCTGATCGTCGCCACCGTGATCGCCTTCCGGCGCATCAGCGCGCTGGCCGCCGTCCTGCTCCTGCCCTACCTGGCGTGGGTCACCTTCGCCTCGGCGCTGACCTACGCCGTCTGGCGGCTCAATCCGGCGCTGCTGGGCTGAGTCGTCGACCGACGGGTCCTGGCGATACCGGCGCTGCGGTAAAAGTCAGTCCGCGCGGCACGGCGCCGGCGCGCAGGCAGCGCATAATGCGCGCATGATGGATCTCGACAGCCGGCGCCCCGCACTCGACGTGCCCTTCGCGATGCTCGTGACCGGCGCGCTGGGACTGGCCGTCGGGATCGCAACCGTCGCCGCATCCGCCCTCGCGTACGCCGCGACCCGCGACTTCTCCTTCTTCACCACCTACATCAGCGACTTCGGCGCCGCGCCGGGATGGCCGAGCACGCTCTTCACCGCCGGTATGCTGATTGCCGCGCCGCTCCGTTACCTCTTCCTCGTCCTGCTTCTCGTCCGGCTCGTCCACCTGGGCGCCTCGACGCGCTTCCGTTCGGCGATGCTCGTTGTCGGCGCCCTGACGGTGCTCGGCAGCATAGGAACGGCCGCGATTCCGTTCACGCTCGACGCAACCATCCACAAGAGCTCGGCCCTGCTCTACTTCTTCGGCACGGTCGTATTGCTCGGCGCAATCTCCCTGCAGGAGTGGAGGCTTCGCCTGCCGCGGGCGCTGCCGCTGAGCGGCATCGCCGTGGTGGCCGCCTACTTCGTTTTCGCCACCCTGCTCGCGCTGGTCGGAAAGGTCGGTGCCGTCGAGCGCACCACGCCGGTGCCCTGGGAATGGCTGTCCTTCATTGCTCTGATGATCTGGCTGGCCGCGCACACGGCGCTGCTCGGATCCAGGGCGCCCAGGAACCGCTGATGCAACTGCTCCTGGTGCAGCCATGAAACAGGCCATCAGCTTCATCACCCTCGGCGTCGGCGACCTCGCGCGCAGCCGCGCCTTCTACCGTGCGCTGGGCTGGCGCGAATCCTCCGGCAGCCAGGCCGAGGTGGCCTTCTACCAGGCCGGCAGCGTCGCCTTCGCGCTCTTCGCGCGCGACTCGCTCGCCGAGGACGCCGGCGTGCCGCCGCAAGGCACCGGCTTCCCCGGCTTCACTCTCGCCCACAACGTTCCCTCCGAACAAGCGGTCGACGCCACGCTGCGCGAAGCCGTCGCCGCCGGCGGCCGCCTCGTGCGCGCCGGCGAGAAAGCACCCTGGGGCGGCTACCGCGGCTACTTCGCCGACCCCGACGGCTTCCTCTGGGAAGTCTGCTTCAATCCCTTCTTTCCGCTCGACGAGAACGGGTTCGTGAGGCTGCCGGAGTAGTCGGGCGTTGCGGAGAAAGTCAGTCGCTGGGGGACGGCGATGGGTTTTGGGAATAGGAGCTATCGGCCAGGAGCGGTCGTCCGCAGTTGCCCTTCCATTTGCGTAGTGGCAGCATGAGGGCGGCAAGCAGCAAGAGATGGCGCACTCCATTTCGTTTGCACCTTGGGACCTATAAAGAAATAGCTAATCGATTGATGCGTCGATACTAGAATGTCAACAACTCCTGTTTATCCATTGGAAGTGACGGAAAACGATCCGTCATTTAGGCAGCACATTTCACGTTGGGCGCCATGAGCAGACTCCGTACCGATCGAGAAATCCTTCGTTGCATCTACTCGATGTACGAATCTGCCTACCCAGGAGTAAAACCCGGGCAGGTTCGAGGCGAGAATGATCCGTACGTCCCCATCGATGTTCGCGCGGTCGCAGCAAAGCTTGGCGCAAAGCCCGAGTTGCTGTTCGGACGTCTTTACTACGATCTTGATGCAAGGCATCGGTACGAACAGAAAGGCGGTGCATCTGTTCATCTCTTCCTGCTTGACGTTCAAAGTAAACGACACTCCGTTAACTTCCCGTATCTAGCGGCCATCCTTGCTGGTCATGAGCAGGAGTACAGAAAGTTGTTTTGGTCTATGGTCTTCTCAGTCGCGGCGCTGCTCGTGTCGGTTGCATCGCTGGCCGTGAGCCTCCTTGCCAAGGTGCCACAATGACGCCCAACCCATCGGTCAAGAGGGTCTGGCTTACAGCGGGCTTCACCCGCTTCCAACCAGCCCCTTACCTTCAACGGTTAGCCATTATCAGGAGGATCAACGAATGCAGGAAACAAATGTAACTATCGCAACCTCGTTTTCAGACTTTCAGCGACTCAAGGCAATCCACCAAGCATTCGTTGAGGAAATACAAAAACAGGAGCAAGCGCAACTGGCAGTTGCATCCCTCAAGGTGGTAGAGGGAGCACTATGTGTGTCCTATTTGGAACTCGAATTCCGTGCCGTGCGAAGATCAGTAGCTGTTGATTTTCGTCTTATTGCCAATGAATATGCTTTTGTCGGTTCCATCGGCGACCAAGAACATGTATTGCTGTGTCTGTATCTGTCGCCCGATGGAAACCTTCATCTCAAATCGTCACTGGATGATGAAAGCCGCCTCTGTGACTACAACAATCAGTATCTGGTGAAAAACATTCTCACCAAAATCCAGCTCGCGGCTTTGTCGTCGAGTTTTTTTGCGCCTCATGGCTAATCTATCATTCCACCGGACCGGCGCGAAAAGCCGCGCAGGCCGGTGAATTCAAACTTTGACACCATGAGCTACAAAGACTTGTCCCGCGAGGATTTCGACGCTATCGTCACCGGGGAACTCACCCATTACGCCATTTGGCTCGAGGACGTCTTAGTAAGGTTTATCTCTCGCCATTTCGCCGCCGAGGCTCGCCGCAAGGACTTCGAACGATTGATCCTGAGGCGGGATGGGCTGACCTTTCAGGACAAGATCGAAATTGTGCGCGCCATGCTACCGTTGTTTGAGAACCGTGACGCAGCCGAAAAGCTCAAGCCGCTTCTCGGGAGGATTGAGGAATTCAAAGCGAACCGAAATGCGTTTGCTCACGGCCTCGATGTAACTCCCAAAGAGCTTCCGCCTCCCACGGTACTTGTCGAAATCGTCACGCGCTCAGGCAAGGAGAAAGTCGTGGAAGTCTCTCCTGAGGCACATAAAGAGCAGATGGCTTCCGCCGAGGCGTTGCTTAGCGAACTGCACACAGTCGCGAATGAAATTGGCGTCTAACCCTGTGCTCGACCCCGGTCCCTTCGGTCACTGGACGCTGCGCGATGAAGCCGCACAGCGCCGGCCAGCTCCACGTTGATGGTCCGCTTCGGGTCGATAGCACCCACTCGCCGTACTACAGCGACTGACTTTCCCCCGCAGTTCTCAACACCGCCAATAATCGAAGTTCCGCGCCGTCCCGCAGCGACTGACTTTTTCAGTGCGCCATCCGGTCGGCTGGTTTGCTGGTCGTGACCGTCAGCCGCCGGTTGCCCGCCGCCTGATCCCGCTCGAGGATGTCGACCAGCTCGCGCGCGTGCGCGCGCAGGTGCGGGTCGGCTTCGCTGTCCTCTGCTACACGCGCCAGCAGCAGCGCCGCCAGCTCGGCGGCGCGCGGGCAGCCGGTGGTCATGTGGCGGGCGAGATGGGCGAGGGCGCCGGCGACCATGCGCGCGGGCGGCTGCTCGTCCTGCAGAGTGTTGTCTTCCATGTCCTCTCCTTGTCAGCGGTTGGGTTCGGCGCCCGCCGGCGGCAGCACCGTGTAGGCGGAGTGGCAGGCGACGCAGCGCTGCATCAGGGCGGCGAGCTGCTGCAGCGTGTGCTCGCGGTCGCCGAGGCTCTCGGCGTCGAGGGCCAGCGCGTCGAAGGCCTCGTGGGTGGCGAAGCCGAGCTTGCGGAATTCCGCCGGCAGCTTGCCGATCAGCCGGGTGCGGATCGCCGGCGGGATGTTCTTCACTTCCGCCATGCCGACCTTGCGCGCCTCGGTGGCGACGCGCGCCATGTCGCCGGCCGCCGTGGCGTCGACGATGGCCTGCACGGCCATCAGCAGGTGGCGCATCTCGCCCAGCACGTAGTCGCGCTCGGCATGGTCGAGCGTGAGGCGCAGGCGGCCGTCCTGCGACGGCGCCTGCGGCGCGCGCTGGAAGACGGTGAAGAAGAGAACCGTGCCGGCCAGGGCGAGTCCGAGCGCGACGATCAGCAGCAGCTGCCAGCGGTGTTCGAGGAAGCGCAGCATCAGAAGTCCCCCTTCCAGGTCAGCACCAGGCTGCGGCCCGGCATGGCGATCTCCTGCCCGGAGACGCCTTCGGTGAGGTGCTCGTGGTATTCGCGGTCGAAGAGGTTCTTCACGCCGATGCGCAGCGACTGACTTTTCGCGTAGCGCCAGGTGGCGCCGATGTCGGCGGTGGCGAAGCCGGGCGTGGCGTTCTCGCTGCCGCGCGAGAAGACGGTGGCGACGCGGTTCTGCCGGCGCACGAAGCGGCCGGTGACGTCCATCGTCCAGTTCGCGGCGACGCCGCCCTCCCAGCCCAGGCTGAGCTCGTCGGCCGGCATCTGGAACAGCGGCTCGTCGAGTTCGTTGTTCGTCCCGCGCACGAAGGAGAGGCCGGCCTTCAGCCAGTGGCCGCGCGAGAATTGCCATTTGCCCTGCGCCTCGAAGCCGTGCAGGGTGACCTGGCTGATGTTCACCGTTTCCTTGCAGGCGACGGCGTTGGCCGCGCCGCAGACGGCGCCGGCGCGCGGCGTGCCGGAGATGTCGAGGCCGGACATGTAGTCGGCGATGCGGTTGCGCCAGGCTGCCACTTGATAGCTGACGTTTTCGCTCTGGCCCTTCAGGCCGAGCTCGAACTGCGTGGAGATCTCCGGCTTGATCTGCGGGTTGCCGGCGTAGTAGTAGCCGTCGCCGCGCGGCGAGGATTCGTAGCGCTCGCGCATCTCTCCGGCACGGAAGCCGCGCGAGAGGTTGGCGTAGGGCCGCAGCAGCGGGGCGGCCTCGTAGATGGCGCCGAGGCTGCCGGAGAAGGCGCTGTCGCGGCGGTCGAGGTTGTTGGTGATCCGCAGCGCCGGGTTGGCGGGATTGGCCATGGCGGCGGCCTCGCCCTTCACCGTGTCGTGGCGCAGCGCGGCGAGCACGTTCAGCTTGCCGAAGCGCATGTCGTCCTGCACGTACACGCCGAAGGCGCTGATCCTGCCGTCGTCGAAGGGATCGCGCCGCGCGGGCGCGAAGGCCGGCGGATTGAAGAGGAAGCGCTCGGGCGAGGCCCCCATCTTCCAGTAGTTGGCGCCGAAGGAGAGCAGGTGCTGCGGATGCACCAGCCAGTCGGCCTTCGCGTCGATGCCGTCGGTGGTGAAGAAGACGTGGGTCTGCGAGATGTCCTGGTTGCGGCGGTTCGACCAGGCGTAGATGCGCCGCTCCATCTCCTGGCGGTAGGCGCGGACGTCGAGGTTGAGCGGGGATTCGCCCGAACCCTTGCGGCTGTAGCCGAGTTCGGCCAGGGTGCGCGCCTGCTTCGGCGAATACACCGTGGTGCTGCGCACCAGCGGGCTCGGGTGCGCCTTGGTCGAGCCGGGATACCAGACGTCTTCGTCCTCGTGCCGCTGCAGCGAGAAACGCAGTTGCTGGGCGGCGTCGATGCGGAAGCGGTACTGGCCGATGAAGCTGTCGGAGTCGTAGCCCGTGCGGTCGACGCGGCCGTCCGGCGCCTTGTAATCATGGATGCGGGCGAGCGAGGCGCCGAGCATGAGGGCGTGGTCGCCGCCGGAGGCGTTGAGGACGCCGGTGCCGCGCAGGCCGCGGCTGGCGCTGTCGTAGCTTGCGGCCGCGGAGAATTTCGCGCCGGGCTCGAAGCGCGCCTGCGGCAGCAGCACGTTGATGGCGCCGCCCAGCGCGCCGGTGCCGTAGAGCACCGAGGCGGGGCCCTTGACCACCTCGAGGCGGTCGGCCAGGCCGAGCGACATGAAGGAGGCGACGGCGCCCGCCGGCTGGGCGGAGTTGAGGCGCATGCCGTCGACCAGCAGCACCACGCTCTCCTTCTTCAGGCCGCGGATGACCGGGTTCTGCCCCTGGGCGCCGTCGCTGGCGACGGCCAGGCCCGGCTCGCCGCGCAGGGCCTCGCCGGGGTTCTGCGCGTTGCGGCGGAGCAGCTCGTCGCGGTCGAGCGCAGTGGTGGATACCGGGGTTTCGAGGTCTTCCGCGGCGTAGCCCTTGGCGGTGACGCTGACGGGGGCGAGGATGGTATCGGCGAAAGCCGGCGCGCCGGCGCAGAAAGCCAGGATGGCGGCGGCCAGCGGCCGCTTGTCATGAAAACGCATGTCAGTCTCCTGAAGACAGTTGGAGCAGGCTGAAGGATTGAGGTTGTGTCCGGTCAGCGGGCGAATCGAATCGGCAGGAAATCAGAAGGTGTACCTGGCGCCGATTTCGAGGGAACGCTCCGGCCCGGCGTAAATGCCTTGACGCAAGCCCGCGATGTAACGCTTGTCGGTGAGGTTCTTGATTGCCGCAGTGAGCTTCAACTGCTTGCTGACATCGTAAGCGCCGGTCAGGTCGAAGACGTGATAGCTCGGCAGCTTGCCGCGCCAGACGTCATTGGCGCCGGCGGGCTTCACTATCGGGGTGCTGTTGTCGCCATCGCCGTATTGGGCGCCGACATGCCGCCCGGAGAGCGCCGCCTTCAGCGGGCCGGAGGCATAGGCAAGGCTCACGTTCGCCAGAAGCTTCGGCGAATAGGGCAAACGATTGCCCTTGTCGATGCCGCCTCCGCGGTTCTCGCGGTAGTCCGAGGTCGGAATCCAGGTCAGGTTCGCGTCGAGACTGAAGCCGTTGTTCCAGCCGTATCCCAACGCGGCTTCCATGCCGCGATGCAAGGTGCTGCCCGCATTTGCATTCGCCACCCCGCCGGAAATGGCCGGGGTGATCTGATTGTCGAAATTCATCTGGAAGGCCGTCAGTTCGTAACGGAGTTTGCCCGACTGTCCGCGCACCCCGGCTTCGATATTGATCGACCTCTCCGCATCCAGCTGCTGATCGACGCCGGTCACGATCGACTGGCTGTTCAGCGGCGGCGAGAACGCCTTGTAGACGCTGCCGTAAAGCTGCGCGCCCGGATTCAACCAATAGGTTGCGCCGATTCCCGGCAGATATTCCGTGTTGTCGCTTTTCCCGTTGCGGGCACTGTTTTTCCGGTCTTTATGCTCTTGCTCGTAGTGCTCGATGCGCAGCCCCGGCGTGATGGAGAGCTTGTCCGTCACATCGAAACGGTTTTCGCCGAAGAGGGCATAGCTGACAGCCGAGTCCACGCGATCGTTGCCGAGCGTCCCGGAACGCGGATTTGCCCGGGTAGCGGCAATGTTCCGATCGACCATTTCCTCTTGCATGATGCGGATGCCGAACTCGGCCTTGTTGTTGATGCCGAAGCCCTTGTGGTTGAGGGTCAGGCGGGAGTCGAGACCGACGCGCTCGAAGGCGCGGTTGTTGCCGTTCACGACGTCCGTATAGACCCAGCGCCCGGCGGCGGTCGAGGCCGCGTTATTGACCGAGAAACGCCAGTAATCGCGATTCATCTCGCTCCAGTACACGAGCGTGTTGAGCGTCATGTCCGGCGCGATGTCCCAATGATGGTTGAGGTCGAGCGACTTGCGCGCGGTCAGGAACCAGTCGTCCGGCGCCGGGTTGTGCTTGGCGCCAGCCTTGAACTCATTGAGGAACAGACCGCGATAGGAAATATTCGCGTCGTTCTCGTAGTGCGTGAATTTGGCGCCGATCCACTGATTGTTCCCAAGCGCCATGCCGCCCTTGAGCATGAGGTCTTCCATGTCGAAACCCTTGCCCTGAAAGCCGTCGCTCTTGGCCCGCGTGTAGAAAACACCGGCCTTGGCCTCGCCCGAGGGCGACTTCCCGCCGGCCTCCAGCGTGGCCTCCCGGTAATTGTGCGAGCCGACACGGCCGGAAATCGACACGCCGTCGATCGGCTCCTTGGTCTTGTAGTTGATCACGCCGCCGATGGTGTTGGGGCCATAGCGCAGGGCCGCCGCGCCTTTCAGCACTTCGATCTCTTCCATGCGCTGGATGCGCGGGTTGTAGTAACGGCTGTTGCCCACGAACAGACCGGGCGCGACAGGAACGCCGTCTTCCAGGATCAGCGACTTGTAGTCCGCCGCGCTCAATCCGCGAATGCCGATATTGGCCACGACCGCCGATTCCTCTTCACCCTTGATGTGAATGCCCGGCACCGAACGCAGGGCGTCTTCGGTGGACAGCGGCTGGATGCGTTCCAGATCGGCGGGGCCGACGATGGCCACCGAGCCGGGCTGCCTGGTGATGGCCTCTTCGCCGCCGGCAACCACGTCGATGCGCGGCAACGTGATTTCGGCAGAAAGCGCCTGCGTCGGATGGCTCAAGGCCAGCATGACGGCCATGGCAACCTCGGTCCGGTTAAAAACACGTCGATGGCAGAGAGTGGGTTCCTTTTGATGCATCAGGTGCTCCTTGGGTCAGCGGTTGAATTTCAATGGCTGGCTGACGCAAGGGCGCTGGCTGGCTGTGTGACGGAAAAATGTTTAACGGTTCATGCTCGGATCGGTGACGAAACCGATGCGGGTCAGTCCGTGGCGCGCGGTTTCGGACATCACCTGCGCCACTTTTTCGTAGGGGGTGGCGGCTTCGGCGCGCAGGTGCAGCTCGGGCTGCGGCACCCGCGCGGCGGCGGCCCTGATGCGTTCCGCCAGCGCGGCGGCGTCGACCGGCTCGCCGTTCCAGTACACCCGGCTCTGTGCGTCGATGGCGAGCTGCACGTTGTCGGGCTGGGTCAGGTTGGGCGTCGAACTCGCCTTGGGCAGGTCGACCTTGACGGCATGGGTGAGCAGCGGGGCGGTGACGATGAAGATCACCAGCAGCACCAGCATGACGTCGATGAGCGGGATCATGTTGATCTCGGCGAGATCGCCGCCGACGTCGCTGTCCGAGAATGAACCGAAGGCCATGGCAGTCCCTTCAGGCGCCGCGCGCGGCGACGCGCGCGAGGATGCGTTCCGACGTGGCGGCGACGTCGCCGCCCTGGGGCATCGCCTTCAGGCCGGTGGCGAGGAAGGCGAACACGTCGTGGGCGAAGGAGTCCAGCTCGGCCAGGGTGTTGCGGTTGGCGCGGGCGAAGGCGTTGTAGGCGACCGCGGCGGGGATGGCCACGGCGAGGCCGATGGCGGTCATGATCAGCGCCTCGCCGACCGGGCCGGCCACCTTGTCGAGCGTGCCCTGGCCGCTCATGCCGATGGCCATCAGGGCATGGTAGATGCCCCAGACGGTGCCGAACAGGCCGACGAAGGGCGCGCTGGAGGCGACCGTCGCCAGGAAGGTCTGGCCGTATTCGAGGCGCGACTTGTCCTGGCCGATGGCGCGCTTCAGCGCCCGGGTGAGGAATTCGTCGGGCGTGCCGGCGTCGATCAGGCCGCGGCTGCCGTCGCGCCCGGCGCGGTGCTGCTCGATGGCGGTGAAGCCGTGGTGGACGAGGTGCGAGAAGGGGTCGTTGACGCCGCTCTCGCGCAGGCGGTGGGCGACGGCGTCGAGGTTCGGCGCCCGCCAGAAGGCAGCGAGGAAGTCGCGGCTGCGCTTCTTCGAAAGGAAGGCCTGCACGCCCTTGGTGACGATCAGGTACCAGGTGCCGACGGACATGACGAGCATCAGCCCGAGGACGAAGCGGGCGACGCCGTCGGTGGCGGCGAGGAAGTGGGCGAAGCCCAGGTTGTATTCCATGGTTACTCCTTGAGTTTGAATGCGATGGGGACGAGGACCCAGGCCGCTACCGGCTCGGCGCCGCGCCGGGCGGGCACGAACTTCCAGCGGCGCACGGTGGCGAGCGCAGACTCGTCGAGGCGCGGCGAGCCGCTCGAAGCGTGCAGCAGGACTTCTCCGGCGGCGCCGTCAGGCATGACGCGCACGCGCAGCACGACGCGGCCTTCCTCCCCTATGCGCCGGGAGAGCGACGGGTAGGGCGGTTTGGGGTTGTCGAGATAATCTGCGTCGAAGCGCGGCTGCGTCGCCTGCGCGGGCGCCGCCGGCACCACGACCGGCGGGGTCGGCGCCGGTGCCGCCGGCACGACGACCGGCGCCGGCGCCGGCGAGGCTTCCGGTGCGGCAAGTTGCACGGGCGGCTGCGGCGGCGCGGGCCGCGGCTTCACCGGCTGGGGCCGGGGCGGCACGACCTCGGGCCGGGGCTTGGATTCCTCGGCCGGCCTGACCAGGCTGACGGTGAGCACGGAGAGTTGCTCCGGCAGCGCGATTACGTTCGCCTGCAGCAGCAGCCAGAAGACGAGGGCGTGCAGGGCCAGCACGAAGGCCAGCCCGCTGCGGGAGAGGCGGGGTGTGCGCGAGGGCACGCCAATCCCGGCCGCCGGGAAAGTCAGTCCCGGCGGGACGGCGTGATCGAAGGTGTCCGTGGCCATGTCCGCATGCTCGTCGAGTCATCCATGTTCAAACTGGCTGGCTCGCCCGCGCGTGCGGACTGGCTGGCTGGGTGTTACGAAAAGCGCCGGCGCGGCCGGCGCGCTTACTGCGTTACGACAATTCCCCCATCTGCGACTGCAGGTAGTTCTGCAGGCCGACCTTGCCGACGAGGTCGATCTGCGTCTCGAGGAAATCGATGTGCTCCTCGGTGTCTTCGAGGATCTCCTCGAAGAGCTCGCGTGAGACGTAGTCGTTGCACGCCTCGCAGTGGGCGATGGCCTCGAGCAGGGTGGCGCGCGCGAGGTGTTCCAGCTTGAGGTCGCCGGCGAGGGTCTCCGGCACGCTCTCGCCGATCATCAGCTTGCCGAGCATCTGCATGTTGGGCAGCCCTTCGAGGAAGAGGATGCGCTCGATCAGCTTGTCGGCGTGGCGCATCTCCTCGATGGATTCCTCGTATTCCTTCTTGCCGAGCTTGTTGAGGCCCCAGTTCTTGTACATGCGCGCATGCAGGAAGTACTGGTTGACCGCGGTCAGCTCGTTGGTGAGGGCCTTGTTGAGGTGCTGCAGCGTCTTCTTGTCGCCTTTCATGATTTTTTCTCCTTTGCGTTGGGGCAGGCGCCGCAATTGCCGCTGCATTGCGGCTTGTTCGTCCGCGTCTTGCCCCTGAGCAGGCCATGGGCGTGGCCGGCGCAGCGGCCGCATTCGAGCGCGATGCCGAGGCGGGCCTGCAGGCCGCGCAGGTTGCGCACGCCTTCCTCGGCGGCGCGCAGGACCTGGGACTCGGTGACCGCATTGCAGACGCAGACATACATAGTTTAGCCCTCAAGAATCACTTGGTCAGGATCAATTTGCCGTTGCGGGTCTGCTGCAGCCGGTAGCGCTCGCCCTGGTGCTCGATGACGATTTCGCGCCGGCCCTGCATCAGCTCGGTGCTGGTGAGCGTCTGGCTCGGCGTGCCGTCCTGCCTGGCCGGCTGCGGCGGCGGATTGTTCGGTTGTTTCACCATACGAAGAACACGAGTATCCAGGCCGTGCCGACGGCGGCCAGCGGCAGGGCCAGGCCGGGCAGGGCCAGCATGGCGCGCTGCGGATTCGGCGCACGGTCGAAGAGCAGGCGCATGCCGAGCCAGCCCGACCAGGCGATGCCGGCGGCGAGCAGCGCCCCGCGCGCGGCGGGCAGCCAGCCGAGCGGCGCGCCTTCCGCGCGCAGGTGGGTGGCGGTCATCATCGACAGGCCGAGGAACAGGCCGATGCCGGCGAGCGGGATCAGCGAGAGGGCGATGGCGCGCCAGTCGATCTTCGTCATGCGCGCGGCAAAAGTCAGTCCCGCCAGCACGGCGCCGCCGAGGATGAGCGCCGCGCCGCCGACGTAGGCGAGGATCAGCGCGCCGTCGAGCCAGGTGAAGGCGTCGTTGGCCTCGGGGTAGTGGGTGAGCAACCACCAGGGCGCGTTGGTGTCGAGCGGCCAGAAGATCTCGCGCTCGACCAGCCATTCCGCCGCGCGCTGGCGCAGGGCGACGAACCACGGGCTGACGGTCCACTGGAAGGCGCCGATGGCGACGCCGAGCATGCCGAAGACGAGCAACAATGCCTCGCTGGTTCGTGGTGTGCGGGCTTCGAGGATTTCCGCATTGGGCGAGCGCGCGGACAACTCGACGGCGTCGCGGTGGCCGCTGCAGCGGCCGCAGGCATGGCACTGCGCGGCGCTGGTCATGTGCTTGACGTCGAGCAGCGGGGCGCAGTCGACGGCCGCCGTGCGTCCGGGCTGGCTATCCCAGGCGGCGCGGTCGATGCGGAAGTGCACCGGCGCGATGCGCGCGAGCAGGGCGAAGACGCCGGAGACCGGACAGAGGTAGCGGCACCAGACGCGCTTGCCGCGCCCGTACATCCAGCCGACGGCGACGGCGGCCACCGTCGAGCCGCCGAGGATGAGCAGCGCCGCCTGCGGATATTCGTACACGCTGACGAGTTGGCCGTAGAGCGTGGTCAGCACGAAGGCCGCGAAGGGCCAGCCGCCCCAGCGCAGCCACTTCGGGATCGCCTTGCCCCTGCCGTGGCGCGAGGCGAATTCGGCGAGCGCGCCTTCCGGGCAGAGCACGCCGCACCAGACGCGGCCCATGAACATGATGGAGAGGATGACGAAGGGCCACCAGACGCCCCAGAACAGGTACTGGGCGAGCAGCACCAGGCGCTCGTGCCACTGCGCCGCGTAGGGCGCCTTGTCCTGCGGCGGCAGCGGCGTGCCGTCGGGGGCGCAGATGTCGCCGTCGACGTAGGACGCGGCGCCGAAGTCGCCGGAGAACAGCCGCGCCTCGGGATGCGGGTGCGGCAGGAAGGCGGGCAGCACGACGAGGAAGGCGTAGAACAGCACGATGGCCCACTGCACGCCGAGGATGAGGCGGCGGTGCTCCGCCATCCAGTCGCCGAGGCGCGCCAGCCGCGGCTTGCGGCGCGGGTGGAAGACCATGGCGACGGCTTCGGCGCTCATTTGGCGATGACCTTCAGTTCGCCGGTGATGGGATTGAACTCGTCGACGAAGTCGTACTCGCCGGGCTTGAGCTTCGGCAGTACGACGAAGGAGCGGGCGCCGGCGGAGAGCACCTTCTCGATGCGCATCTCGTCGTTCTCGAACTCGAGCGGGCCGGGCCCTTTGTTGATGAGCACCAGCTTGACGCGGCGGCCGGCCGGCACCTCGATGCGCGCCGGTTTGAAGACGCCGTCGTCGACGACGACCTCGAAGGCGGGCAGCTCCCCGGCGGCGACTGCATTGCCGCCGGGGAGCGTTCCCGACCACGCGAGGACAAGGAGTGCGAGAAGGCGCCGCATGCTCAGAAGCCGAGCCTGGCGCGCAGGCCGACGACCTTGATCGTCGGCGCGCCGCCGTCGCCGCCCGGGCGCTGGATGAACTGGAAGTCCGGCGTCAGTTCGAGCAGGCTGTTCACGCGGAAGCGGTAGTAGATCTCGCCGATGCGTTCGGTGCCGGAGGCGCGCGGGTCGAGGACGCCGTCGCCGTCGAGGTCCAGCGCCACCGAATCCCGGCGATAGGCGGAACTGGTGCGCAGCAAGCCGAAAGCTGCGCCAAGCGAGTCGGCGCCGCGTCCCCAGGCGTTGCCGGCGATCTCGGCGCCGACGGTGAGCGCGCGGTCGAAGCGCACCTGGCCGGAACCCTGGTGGCCGTAGCGGCCGAACAGCGTGACGTTGTCCGTGACCTTCTGGTCGAGCGACATGCCGATGCCGGAATGGCGGCGCTCGATGCCGTCGTAGCCGAGGCCGCGGCCGTTGGTCCACAGGTAGGCGCGGTAGTTGCCCGGCAGGTGGTTGAAGCGCCAGGTGGTGTCGGCCTGGCCGATGATGTAGGGCTTGCCCAGCGAGCCGGAGAAGTTGGCGCCGGGGCCCGTGCCGAAGGCGCCGAGCGAGAGGCCCCAGGTGCGCGACTTGTCGTGCTCGTTCACATACTGCAGGATGGCGCCCGGCGCGAAGCCGTAGGCGTCGGCGCGGATGTCGCCGCCCGAATCCAGCAGCGGGTTGTGCACGAAGGCGTTGTTGAGGAACTTCGTCGACTCGTCGTCGGCCGCGGCGTTCTGGTCGAAGAAGACGAAGGAGTCGATCTTGCCGGCGGTGAGGTGGATGTGCTCGCGCGAATTGGCCTTGATGCCGTCGCGCGGCAGGGGCACCTTGAGCTGGTACCAGGCCTGGGCGAGGATGGCGAAGGAGTCGTCGGGACCGGCGTTGGTCTCGAAGGCGGTGGTGTTGGGCGTGCTGGTGTAGGTCGGGCGCAGCCCGACGCCGTTGCCCTGGCCGAAGCGGAAGTGGGTGAATATCTTGCCTTCGATGTCGCCCATCTCGCCGCCCGGCAGGGTGACGGAGACGTCGCCGCGGTAGTTGGCGCGCGACTGGCGCGAGGCGGCGCCGGCGACGCCGTCGCGGCTGGCGCGCTGGCCGACCGCGGTGAGGCTGGCGCCGACGCTGATGCCTTCCAGCGCCTCGATCTGGCGCGCCTGTTTCTGCATGGAGAGGGTCTGGAACTCGACGGCCTTCAGGCGCGTGGCGATTTCCGGTTCCTTCTCGCTGAGGCGGTCGCTGGCGAGCGACTGCTCCAGTTCCTTGTTCTGCTTTTCCAGCGCCTCGACGCGGTCGGCCAGGCGCTTCATTTCCGCCAGCACGGCCTTCATGTCGTCGTTGGCGCCGGCGGCCGGGCCGGCAATCAGTGCCGCGGCCAGGGCGATGGGAGTGAGCTTCATTTAGTAGCCGCCCTTCTTGCCGATGCCGGCGAAAGTGAATTCCCACTCCAGTTCGACCGGCTTGAACCAGGGACGCACGCCGGTGGCGCGGTCGGTGTGGCGGCCGAACATGTTGCCGGCGGGGTTTTCTTTCGCGTTGGGCGGGTAGACGATGAATTTCAGCTTGTACTTGCCCGGGCCCTTGAGCTTGACGTTGTCGCCGTAGTGCGGGCCGTCGGAGGCGACCATCGGCATCATGTCGCCCTTGATGACTTCGTTCGTGCCCTGCTTGACTAGTTCATACTTGACCAGCAGGTGCGGCATCCAGAAGCCCTCGGGGAAGCCGTTCGGATTGTTGGCGAGGGCGTGGATGTCGGCCTCGAGGTGGATGTCGGTCTCGGTGGCCTTGCGCATGTGGCCCTCCGGCTCCATGTCGATCGGCTGCAGGTAGACGGCGGCAATCTCCATGCCGGCGACGTTGTGCGGCGTGCCGATCGGGTATTCGAGGGCGTGGGCGGCGGCGGACAGCAGCAGTCCGGCGCCGAGGACGAGGCGTTGCAGACGGTTCATGGGGCTCCCCTTTAAAGAAAACGTAAATACGAACGATTCGCATTATGATTATAGGGGTTCGGACTGTCAAGCGGTTTGTAGGCGCCTGCTCACCCGGTGCATGTTGCGGCGCGCAATATCTGGCGAAGTGGGCTGTATAATCAGCGCTTTACGCCAGAGATCCGCAGGAGAAAAACATGAACCTCGATCGCGTGACCCCGGGGCGCGACATCCCCAACGACTTCAACGTCATCATCGAAATCCCGATGAATGCCGATCCGATCAAGTACGAGGTCGATAAGGCCACTGGCGCCATGTTCGTCGACCGCTTCATGTCGACGGCCATGCATTACCCCTGCAACTACGGCTACATCCCGCACACCATTTCCGACGACGGCGACCCGGTCGACGTGCTGGTGCTCTCGCCGGTGCCGCTGATCACCGGCGTGGTGGTGCGCTGCCGTCCCGTCGGCCTGCTGAAGATGGAGGACGAGGCCGGCGGCGACGCCAAGCTGCTGGCCGTGCCGGTGGACAAGCTGTGCAGCCTCTACCGGCACATCCAGTCGCCGCGCGACCTGCCGGAAATGGTGCTGGCGCAGCTCTCGCACTTCTTCGAGCACTACAAGGATCTCGAGGCCGGCAAGTGGGTCAAGGTGCAGGGCTGGGTCGGCGCCGAGGAGGCGAAGCAGGAAATCCTCGATGGCATCGCCCGCTACGAGGCGGCCGCCACCAAGCCGATGTTCTGAGCCTGTCACGAACCTGCGGCATCCCACAGGGATTTCCTTCGGTCATAATCCGGCAATGAGTTCCCTCCGCATCGCTCTCGCCCAGATCAACAGCACGGTCGGCGATCTGGCCGGCAACGCGCGCCGCATCGCCGAATTCGCCGATCGCGCGCGCGCCGCCGGCGCCCACCTGATGGTGACGCCGGAACTGGCGCTGTCGGGTTACCCGCCGGAGGACTTGCTGCTGCGGCCGGATTTCTACCGCGCCTGCGCCCGCACGCTGACCGAGCTGGCGGGCCGCATCGAAGGCATCGCCGTCGTCGTCGGCCATCCGGAAGAACGCGAAGGCAACTACTACAATGCCGCCTCCCTGCTGCGCGACGGCAAGGTCGCCGCCACCTATCGCAAGCACCGCCTGCCCAACTACGAGGTGTTCGACGAGCAACGCTATTTCGCCTCGGGCTACGAACCCTGCGTCATCGAAGCGAACGGCGTGCGCTGCGGCATCAACATCTGCGCCGACGTCTGGGAGCCGGGCGCGGCGGACGCCGCCCGCCAGGCCGGTGCCGAGCTGCTGCTGGCGCTGAATGCCTCGCCCTACCACATGAACAAGCAGGCGACGCGCTACGAGGTCCTGCGCAGCCGCACCGAGGCCACCGGCATGCCGGTGCTGTACGCGAACATGGTCGGCGGCCAGGACGAGCTGGTGTTCGACGGCGCCTCCTTCGCGCTGGACCGGCAGGGGCGGCTGACGCACCAGCTGCCGCAGTTCGTCGAGGCCCTGGAGGTCGCCGAATACGCTGGAGGGGACCTGCGCAGCGGCGTCATCGTGCCGTCGCGCCCGCTGGAGGCCGAGGTCTACGAGGCTCTGGTCCTCGGCGTGCGCGACTATCTCGGCAAGAACGGCTTTCCGGGCGCCATCATCGGCCTGTCGGGCGGCATCGATTCGGCGCTGACCCTGGCCATTGCCGTCGACGCGCTGGGCGCCGACCGCGTGCGCGCGGTGATGATGCCCTCGCCGTATACCGCGCAGATCAGCCTGGACGACGCCCGCGCCATGGCCGAGACCCTGGGCGTGCGCTACGACGAGTTTCCCATCGAACCGGCCATGCAGACCTTTGCCGCCATGCTGGAGCAGGAGTTCGCGGGAAAGCCCGCGGACACCACGGAAGAGAACCTGCAGGCGCGCATCCGCGGCATGATCCTGATGGCGCTGTCGAACAAGTACGGCGCGATCGTGCTGACGACCGGCAACAAGAGCGAGATGGCGGTGGGCTATGCCACGCTGTACGGCGACATGGCCGGCGGCTTCGCGGTGATCAAGGATCTGTACAAGACCCTGGTCTATCGCCTGTCGCGCTACCGCAACACCCTGGCGCCGGTGATCCCGGAGCGCATCATCACGCGGGCGCCGTCGGCCGAGCTGAAGCCGGGCCAGACCGACCAGGACACGCTGCCGCCCTATGAAGTGCTGGATGCCATCATCGAGGCCTACATGGAGCGCGACCTCTCGCCGCGCGAGATCGTCGCGCTGGGCTATGCCGAGAACGACGTGCGGCGCACTGTGGGCATGCTGAAGCGCAGCGAGTACAAGCGGCGCCAGGCGCCGGTCGGCATCCGCGTGACGAAACGCGGTTTTGGCAAGGACTGGCGTTATCCTATAACATCGAAATATGCCGACGAGTGGTAAGGAGCCACAGCAATGAAAAAGATCGAAGCCATCATCAAGCCATTCAAGCTGGACGAGGTGCGCGAGGCCCTCTCGGAAGTCGGCGTCACCGGCCTGACCGTGACGGAAGTGAAGGGCTTCGGCCGCCAGAAGGGCCACACCGAGCTCTACCGCGGCGCCGAGTACGTCGTGGACTTCCTGCCGAAGATCAAGATCGAGGTGGTGGTGGCCGACGGCACTGTCGAGCAGGCCATCGAGGCCATCATCAAGGCCGCCCGCACCGGCAAGATCGGCGACGGCAAGATCTTCGTCACGCCGGTCGAGCAGATCGTGCGCATCCGCACCGGCGAGACCAACGAATCGGCTATTTGAGCAGGCCTCTTGCGCGCAGCTGCCCGGCATCGAGCAGCTCGGCCGTCTCCCCGATGTAGGGCTGGCTGAACAGCGGCGCCGGCGCGCCGGCCCTCGGCGTCTCGTAGAGGATGAGCACGCCGTCGGGGTGTTTGTCGAACCAGGGCTGGATGTCGAAGGGCGTCGGCAATTCCGCGACGGGTTGCTGCAGCCGTCCGAAGAACTGGTACTGCGCGTGGTAGTCGCCATGGTTCGCCACGGCGACGCCGCGATCCTGCAGCTTCCTGATTTCCTGCGCCAGCGGCCGGATGTCGTAGCGGCGCCAGAGATTGTCCGCAACGTAGAACTGGATCAGGGCGAAGAGGGCGGCGCCGAGCGTCGCCAGCGATGCCATCCGCCATTCCGCCTTCCTGCCCAGCCAGGCGGCGGCCGCCGCAGCCAGCACCAGCAGCACGCCCGGCCAGCGCGGCAGGTTCTCCCACAGGTCCAGCTTGCCCGAGAGGCCGTCCGGTGCGAGATGAACCATCGCCGCACCGACGGCGGCGGCGAGCAGTGCCGGCAGCCAAGGACCACCCACCTTGCCGCCGCCCGGCGCGCGCGCCAGCAGGCGGCCGGCGAACAGGGCGAAGATGGGAAACAGCGGTACCAGGTAGTGGATCTGCTTGCCGCTGATCAGCGAGAAGAAGAAGAACACCGGCAGCAGCCACGCCAGGCAGAAGCGCAGGCCGGCGTCGAGGCCTTCGCGCCGCAGCGCCGCGAAGCGCCGCCACAGCCCCGGCCACAGCAGCCAGGGGAAAAACAGGACCGGCAGCAGCGGCAGGTACCACCAGAACGGCCGCTTGTGGGCGAAGGAGTCCGCCACGCGGCCGGCGGTCTGGCCCCAGAAGATCATGCGCCGGTATTCCTCGCCGCCGTGGATCGCCGCCGGGATGGCCCAGGCCAGCGCGATCGCCGCGCCGCCCAGCACCGCCAGCAGGACGCCGCCGGTCCAGCGCTTCCATGACAGTCCCGGCCGCCACCACGGCGCCAGCAGCGCCACCGGCAGCAGGTGCAGCAGGACCACCGGCCCCTTCGCCAGCACGCCGAAGCCGATGGCGAATGCCAGCCAGGCAAAACCCCGCTTGGGTGACCCGTCCGCCGCGATCAGCAGGCCGCGCATGCCGAGCAGGGCGAAGAAGGTCAGCATCACGTCGAACATCGCCGAGGTGGAGAACAGCATCCACAGCAGGCCGGACGCCAGGATCCAGGCCGCATTGCGCCCGGTGTCGCGGTCGCCGGGCCAGAGCCGCCGGCCGATTGAGAGAGTGAGCAGCAGGCTGCCGAACGAGAACAGCGGCGAGACCAGCCGCGGCCACCACTCGTTGACGCCGGTGACGGCCCAGCCGAGGTTGTAGAGCCAGAACAGCAGCGGCGGCTTGTGGCTGTAGGGCTCGCCGTTCTTGAACAGCACGAAATATTCGTTCTTCAGCCACATTTCCCACGCCACGCTGACGTAGCGGGTTTCGTCGATCGGCGTGAGCGGGCGGGTATGGAGGGCCACCAGGGTCAGCAGCCCGAGCAGCAGGACGGGACCGGCGGGAAAAGTCAGTCCCTGCGGTACGGCGCGGTTCGAATTCATCATCGTTTTATGTTCGACTACCCTTGAGAAGCACCACCAGCGCCCCGGCGCCGCCCTCGGCGGCCCTGGCCTGGCAGTAGGCGAGCACCTCGGCGCGCTGCATCAGCCAGTTCCTGACCAGTCCCTTCAGAACGGGTTCCCTGCCCGGCGAGCCGAGGCCCTTGCCATGCACGACGCGCACGCAGCGCAGGCCGCGCCGGAGCGAGGCGACGAGGAAATCCGCCAGCATCGACCGCGCCTCGTCGCGCGTGGCGCCGTGCAGGTCGAGCTGGTCCTGCACCACCCAGCGGCCGCGGCGCAGGTCGCGCAGCACCGTGCGCGCCAGTCCGGGGCGGAGGAAGGCCGGCTCGTCGCCGCCTTCGAGGCGCAGGTCGAGCGGGGCGGGGACGAGCGATTCGGCGAGCGCTTCGGCCTCGTCGCGCCAACGCTGCCGCGGCAGCGCCGGCGGGGGCGGCGGTTCGTGATGGACCTTGTCGGGCCGGATCGGCTTTGCTCCCGAAACCGCCTCGCGGAACAATGCGCGCTCTTCTTCAGTGGGCGTGAGGGGCGCGCGCCGTCGCTTCATGCCAGCCCGAGGTTGTCCAGGTATTTCTCGGCGTCCAGCGCCGCCATGCAGCCGGTGCCGGCGCTGGTGACGGCCTGCTTGTAGATCTGGTCCTGCACGTCGCCGGCAGCGAACACGCCCGGGATGCTGGTCTGCGTGGCGTTGCCGGCGCGGCCGCACTGGGTGACGAGGTAGCCGTTGTCCATTTCCAGCTGGCCGGCGAAGAGCTCGGTGTTCGGCTTGTGGCCGATGGCGATGAAGACGCCCGAGAGGGCGATGTCCTTGGTGGCGCCGGTCTTGACGTTTTTCACGCGCATGCCGGTGACGCCGCTCTGGTCGCCCAGCACCTCGTCGAGGGTGCTGTCGGTCTCGAGGACGATACTGCCGGCCTTCACCTTCTCCATCAGCTTGTCGATCATGATCTTCTCGGCGCGGAACTTGTCGCGGCGATGCACCAGGGTGACCTTTTTCGCGATGTTGGCGAGGTAGAGCGCCTCCTCGACGGCGGTGTTGCCGCCGCCGATGACGGCGACGTCCTGGCCCTTGTAGAAGAAGCCGTCGCAGGTGGCGCAGGCGGAGACGCCGCGGCCGGAGAAGGCCTCCTCGGAGGGCAGGCCGAGGTACTTGGCGGTGGCGCCGGTGGCGATGATCAGCGCGTCGCAGGTGTAGGTGCCGCTGTCGCCGACCAGGGTGTACGGCTTCTGCGTCAGGGTCGCCGTGTGGATGTGGTCGAAGACGATTTCGGTGTTGAAGCGCTCGGCGTGCTTCTGGAAGCGTGCCATCAGGTCGGGGCCCTGCACGCCGTCGGCGTCGGCGGGCCAGTTGTCGACGTCGGTGGTGGTCATCAGCTGGCCGCCCTGGGCGAGGCCGGTGATGAGCAGGGGCTTCAGGTTGGCGCGGGCGGCGTAGACGGCGGCGGTGTAGCCGGCCGGGCCGGAGCCGAGGATGATGAGGCGGGAATGGCGGGTGGCGCTGGTCATGGCGGTATCGCTCGGAAAAGTGGGATAAATGGCCTGAGCGGAGAATTATACTGGAGGCGCCATCGGCTACTAAGCGGGCGCTTCAGGAGGCATCCTGAATGGCCGTATAATCATCCCCGGACTCAACAAGAATAAAATTGCCGCGGCGGGTTGTGCCCGTCGTTGGAGGACACAGCATGTCGCAAGCAAGCAGCGTTACCGTCGATGCCCTGCGCTCGATGCCGATCTTCGAATCGCTGTCCGTCGAGCGCCTGGTGCCGATCGCCCGCGTCGCCGTGTTCCGCAAGGTGCCGCGCGGCTCCACCATCCTGCGGGCGGGCGACCGCACCGATTTCGTGTATTTCATCCTGTCCGGCGCCCTGAAGGTGCTGGTCTCGGACGAGGAGGGGCGAGAGGTCATCCTGTCCAATCTCGGCCCGGGCGAGTTCTTCGGCGAGATGGGCGTGCTCGACGACAACCCGCGCTCGGCCACGGTGGCGGCGACCACGCCCTGCGAGCTGGTGGTGATCTCCAAGGCGGATTTCAAGCGCTGCCTGGCCGAGAATTTCGACGTCTCCCTCTACATCATGCGCAGCCTGGTCAAGCGCCTGCGCACCGCCGACCGCAAGATCGAAAGCCTGGCGCTGATGGACGTCTATGGCCGGGTGGCCCGCCTGCTGCTGGAGATGGCGGAAGAGGATGCCGACGGCCAGCAGGTGGTCATGCGCAAGATCTCCAAGCAGGACATCGCCAAGATGATCGGCGCCTCGCGCGAAATGGTCAGCCGCGTCATGAAGGACCTGAGCCTGCAGGGCCTGATCGAGGAGGGCGGCGGGCGCATCCTGCTGCGCGAGAAGCTGCACTTGGTCTGAGCTGAGCCGCAGATCTGAGGCGTATAATTCCGGCTTCGCCCGGCTCGCGCCCGTTACCGACCAAGCGTGCAAGAAAAAACCGCTTCCCAACCCCTGCCGGAAAAAATCGTTGCGCTCCTGCAGGAGGCGCGCTGGCTGGTGCTCGGGGTCGTCGCCCTCTATATCGGACTGGTCCTCTTCGGCTACAGCAAGGCCGACCCCGGCTGGTCGCATGCCGCGCAGGTCGAGCGCATCGCCAACCCCGGCGGGCGCGTCGGCGCCTGGGTGGCCGATCTCCTGCTCTACCTGTTCGGCCTCTCGGCCTGGTGGTGGGTGATCTTCCTGCTGTTCCTGGTGGCCTGGGGCTATCGCCGCCTGGAGGGGATTTTCCATGCCGACCGGCGGCCGTTCTTCATCGCCCTGACCGGCTTCGTCGTCCTGCTGGCGGCCTCCAGCGGCATCGAGGCGCTGCGCTTCCACAGCATGACAAAGCCGCTGCCGCTCGAGCCGGGCGGCATGCTCGGCGTCGAAGTCGGCCTCCTGTTTTCCCAGTTCTTCGGCTACACCGGCGGCACGCTGCTGCTGATCGCGCTGTTCGCGGCGGGGCTGTCCATTTTCACGGGCCTGTCCTGGCTCAAGTTCATCGAGCGCTTCGGCGCCCTGCTCGAGGGCATCTGGTTCGGCAGCATCCACCTCTACCAGCGCTGGCAGGACCGCCGCATCGGCCGCGAGGTGGCGCAGCAACGCGAGGCGGTGGTGGAGGTCGAACGCAGGCGCATCGAGGAATTCCATGCCGAGCCGATCCGCATCGAGCCGGCGGAAGTGGTGATTCCCAAATCGCCGCGGCGCGAGAAGGAGCGCCAGGCGCCGCTGTTCCACGACATGCCGGGCGGCGCGCTGCCGCCGCTGCATCTGCTCGAGGAGCCCTCGCACGACGTCGAGCCGCCCTCGGCCGAGACGCTGGAATTCACCTCGCGGCTGATCGAACGGAAGCTCGCCGATTTCGGCGTCCAGGTGAAGGTGCTCGCCGCCTATCCCGGCCCGGTCATCACCCGCTACGAGATCGAGCCGGCCGTCGGCGTGAAGGGCGCGCAGATCGTGAACCTGGTCAAGGACATCGCGCGCGCCCTGTCCGTGGTGAGCGTGCGCGTCGTCGAGACCATTCCGGGCAAGTCCTGCATGGGCCTGGAACTGCCGAATCCGAAGCGGCAGACGGTGCGTCTGTCCGAGATCCTCGGTTCGAAGGCCTATCACGACATGCACTCGCCGCTGACGCTGACGCTGGGCAAGGACATCGGCGGACTGCCGGTGGTCGTCGATCTCGCCAGGATGCCGCACCTGCTGGTGGCCGGCACGACGGGGTCGGGCAAGTCGGTCGGCATCAATGCCATGATCCTGTCGCTGGTCTACAAGTCGGAGCCGTCCGACGTGCGCCTGATCCTGGTCGATCCGAAGATGCTGGAACTGTCGATCTACGAGGGCATCCCGCACCTGCTGGCGCCGGTGGTGACCGACATGAAACAGGCCGCCAACGCGCTGCAGTGGTGCGTGGTCGAGA
Source organism: Denitratisoma sp. (assembly GCA_032027165.1). NCBI lineage: Bacteria > Pseudomonadati > Pseudomonadota > Betaproteobacteria > Nitrosomonadales > Sterolibacteriaceae > Denitratisoma > Denitratisoma sp. The sequence goes on from JAVSMO010000001.1 coordinate 385,176, forward strand.
TGGACCGCCGCTACCGGCTGATGTCGGCGCTCGGCGTGCGCAATCTGGCCGGCTTCAACACCAAGATCAAGGACGCCGCCAAGGCCGGCGCGCCGATCCCCAACCCGTTCTCGCTGACGCCGGAGAGCCCGGAACCGCTGGCGGCGCTGCCCTACGTGGTGGTGATCATCGACGAGCTGGCCGACCTGATGATGGTGGCCGGCAAGAAGGTCGAGGAGCTCATCGCCCGCCTGGCGCAGAAGGCGCGTGCCGCCGGCATCCACCTGATCCTGGCGACGCAGCGGCCGTCGGTGGACGTCATCACCGGCCTCATCAAGGCCAACATCCCGACGCGCATCTCCTTCCAGGTCTCCAGCAAGGTCGACTCGCGCACCATCCTCGACCAGATGGGCGCCGAGGCGCTGCTCGGCCAGGGTGACATGCTCTACCTCGCACCGGGCAGCGGCGTGCCGGTGCGGGTGCACGGCGCCTTCGTCGCCGACAGCGAGGTGCACGCCGTCGTCGACTACCTGAAGAAGACCGGGCAGCCGGAATACGTCGACGGCATCCTCGATGCGCCCGGCGGCGAGGAGGGGGAAGGCCTGGGCGGCGAGGGCGGCGGGCCGGACGGCGAGGCCGATCCGCTCTACGACCAGGCCGTCGAGGTGGTGCTGAAGACGCGCCGCCCCTCCATCTCGCTGGTGCAGCGCCACCTGCGCATCGGCTACAACCGCGCCGCGCGCCTCATCGAGCAGATGGAGCGTGCCGGGCTGGTGACGCCGATGGGCGCCAACGGCAACCGCGAGGTGATCGTGCCGGCGCGGCAGGAATGATGCCGCCCGGAACAAGTTTCTTTCCCGGATGTCTGACGTGCATGCCCGCATTGCTTAAAACCCTCCTGGTCGCTTACCTCCTGCCCTGCCTCGCACTGCCGGCTCACGCCGCCGCGCTCGACAAGCTGAAGGCCTTCGTCGAGGGCACGAAGAGCGGCCGCGCCGACTTCGTGCAGACGGTGGTGTCGAAGAGCGGGCGCAAGCCGCAGAACGCCGCCGGCAGCATGATGTTCTCCCGCCCCGGCAAGTTCCGCTGGACCTACGACAAGCCCTACTACCAGTTGATCGTCGGCGACGGCGAGCGGCTGTGGGTGTACGACCGCGACCTCAACCAGGTCAGCACCAAGAAGCTTGCCGCCGCGCTGGGCAGCAGCCCCGCCGCGCTGCTCGCCGGCGACAACGCCCTGGAGAAGAACTTCGACCTCAAGGAGGGCGGCACGGCCGACGGCATCGAGTGGGTCGACGCCCAGCCGAAGAGCCAGGATGCGGGCTTCCAGTTCCTGCGCATCGGCTTCGTCGGCGACGCGCTGCGGGCGATGGAGCTCACCGACAGCTTCGGCCAGGTGACGACCATCGCCTTCGAGAAGTTCGAGCGCAACCCCCAGCTCCCCGCCGGGCAGTTCCGCTTCACGCCGCCCAAGGGCGCCGACGTTCTCGGTGAGTGACCTGTTCGAGAAAAAGCCGCACGCGCCGCTCGCCGAGCTGATGCGGCCGCGCACGCTCGACGAGGTGGTCGGCCAGGCCGACCTCCTCGGGCCGGGCAAGCCGCTACGCCTGGCCTTCGAATCGAAGACGCCGCATTCCATGATCCTGTGGGGCCCGCCCGGCGTCGGCAAGACGACGCTGGCGCGGCTGATGGCGGAGGTCTTCGACGCCGAGTTCATCGCGCTCTCGGCGGTGTTCTCCGGCGTCAAGGACATCCGCGAGGCGGTCAGCCGCGCCGAGCTGACGCTGGCGAGCAGCGGCCGCCACACCATCCTCTTCGTCGACGAGGTGCACCGCTTCAACAAGGCGCAGCAGGACGCCTTCCTGCCCTACGTCGAGCAGGGCCTGATCACCTTCATCGGCGCCACCACCGAGAATCCGTCCTTCGAGGTGAACGGCGCGCTGCTGTCGCGCGCCGCGGTGTACGTGCTGAAGAGCCTCAGCGAGGCGGAGCTCGGCGAACTCTTCGAGCGCGCCCGCGCCAAGGCATTTCCTGACATGGAATTCGACGAGGGCGCGAAGAGCCGCCTGGTCGGCCTCGCCGACGGCGATGCGCGCCGCCTGCTCAATGCGCTGGAGATCGTGCATACCGCGGCGGCGACCTCGGAGCGCCGTGTCGTGGATGCCGACTTTCTGCAGGGCGCGCTGGCGAAGAACCTGCGCCGCTTCGACAAGGGCGGCGACGCCTTCTACGACCAGATCTCGGCCCTGCACAAGTCGGTGCGCGGCTCGAATCCCGACGCTTCGCTCTACTGGCTGGTGCGCATGCTCGACGGCGGCGCCGATCCGCTCTACCTCGGCCGCCGCATCGTGCGCATGGCGGTGGAGGACATCGGCCTGGCCGATCCGCGCGCGCTGCAGATCGCATTGAATGCCGTGGAAACCTACGAGCGGCTCGGCTCGCCGGAAGGCGAATTGGCGCTGGCCGAGGCGGTGATCTTCATGGCCTGCGCCGCCAAGTCGAACGCAGTGTACGTCGCGTATAATTCGGCGCGGAAATTCGTGGGCGAGGACGGCTCGCGCGAGGTGCCGGTGCACCTGCGCAACGCGCCGACGAAGCTGATGAAGGAACTGGGCTACGGCCGCGAATACCGCTATGCGCACGACGAACCGGAAGCCTACGCCGCGGGCGAAGACTACCTTCCCGAGGGCATGCCGAAGGTGAACTGGTACCGGCCGACGGCGCGCGGCCTCGAAGCGCAGATCGCCGAGAAGCTCGCCCACTTGCGTGAGCTGGATAGAAAAGCCGGGAAGAAGTAAAAGTCAGTCCCTGCGGAACGGCGTCAATGCAGCAGCTCGGTCTGCGCGGGATCGGCGCCGGGGTGGTCGCCGTTGAAACGGCGATAGAGCGCTTCGAGCCGGGCGGCCTTCTCGAAATGTCCGCGCGCGCGGGCGCGCTCGATGTTCTCCAGCAGGTAGAGCTTGATCAGGCAGACGCCGGAGGTGGTCTGCAGCAGGGTGGCGCCGATCTCGGCGGCAACGATTTCCGGCACGTGCTCGTGTTCGGCGATGGCTTCGATCTCGTCCTCGGACAGGTTGCTGAAGCCGATGCATTCCTGCAGTGACAGCATGGCGCCTCCGTCGGAAGGAATGTTTTTTTATAGACGCGGCGCGTGGATTTTCAAGAAGATTTTGCTTAACATCGGGAATCACCAGGCAATTCCGGAAGCTGCCGGCGAATGTGCAGGCGGGGTCGCAGGTACGGCGTCCAGCCAACTGAAACGGAAAGATTAATCATGCTCGACATACAACTTTTGCGCAGCCAGCCGGCCGAGGTGGCCGCCCGCCTCGCGAGCCGTGGCGCCGGCTTCGACGTGGCCGCCTTCCAGGCGCTGGAGGACGAGCGCAAGGGCCTGCAGGTGCGCACCCAGGAGTTGCAGGCGAAGCGCAACGCGCTGTCCAAGCAGATCGGCCAGCTCAAGGCCAAGGGCGAGGACACCGCGGCCGTGATGCAGGAAGTGGCCGGCCTCGGGGACGAGCTGAAGGAGAACGAGGACAAGCTCGCCGACCTGCTCAACCGCATCAACGCCTTCGTCTCGGTGATCCCCAACCTGCCGCACGAGAGCGTGCCTGTCGGCAAATCGGAGGCCGACAACGTGGAAGTCAGGTGCTGGGGTGCGCCGCGCAGCTTCGGTTTCGCCGTGAAGGACCACGTCGACCTGGGCGAGGCGCTGGGCGGCATCGACTTCGATGCCGCCACCAAGATCAGCGGCGCCCGCTTCTCGCTGATGAAGGGCGCCGTGGCGCGCCTGCACCGCGCACTCGCCCAGTTCATGCTGGACGTGCACACCGAGGAGCACGGCTACACCGAGGTGTATGCGCCGTACCTCGTCAACGGCAACAGCCTGTTCGGCACCGGCCAGCTGCCGAAATTCCACGAGGACCTCTTCCACGTCAGGGACGACGGCTACTTCCTCATCCCGACCGCGGAAGTGCCAGTGACCAACATCGTGCGCGACGCCATCGTCGACGCGGCGCAGATGCCGCTGAAGTTCGTTTGCCACACGCCCTGCTTCCGCCGCGAGGCCGGCTCCTACGGCAAGGACACGCGCGGCATGATCCGCCAGCACCAGTTCGACAAGGTCGAGCTGGTGCGCATCGAGCGGCCGGAGAACTCATGGGCGGCGCTGGAGGAACTGACGCGCCATGCCGAGGCGATCCTGGAGAAGCTGGAACTGCCCTATCGCCGCGTCGCACTGTGCACCGGCGACATGGGCTTCTCCGCGGCGAAGACCTACGACCTCGAGGTGTGGCTGCCCGGGCAGAACGCCTATCGCGAGATTTCCTCGTGCAGCAACTTCGAGGCCTTCCAGGCGCGGCGCATGCAGGCGCGCTTCCGCGGCGACCACGGCGGCAAACCCGGCAAGCCGGAACTGGTGCACACCCTGAACGGCTCCGGCCTTGCCGTCGGCCGCACGCTCGTCGCCGTATTGGAGAATTACCAGCGCGCCGACGGCAGCGTCGACGTGCCCGTCGCCCTGCGGCCCTACATGGGCGACATCGAGCTCATCGAGAAGGCCTGAGGGCTGACCGCAGCCTTCTCGTAGCGCCGCAGGATGTCGTAGTAGGTGCGGATGTTCTCCGTCATGATGACTGCTTCGCCGCCGCGCGCGGCGCCGCTCTTCAGGCGCGAATAGTATTCGGGCCGCGCCAGCAGCGGCAGCACCTGTTTCATCTCGTACCAGGAATTCGGGTCGCGCTTCACCAGCGTTGCGATGAAACGCGCGCCGTTCATGTGTCCCATCCCCAGGTTGTAGGCGGCCAGCGCCAGCCAGGTGCGGTCGGGTTCCGGCGCCTCCGGCGGAATCTGCTCGCGCAGCTCGACGAGATAGCGGGCGCCGGCGCGGATGCTCTGGCGGGCATCGAGCCGGTCCGTCACGCGCAGACGGTCGGCGGTGTCCTCGGTCAGCATCATCATGCCGCGCACGTTGGTCCAAGAGGTGGCCTGCGGATCCCAGTGCGACTCCTGGTAGGCGAGTGCGGCAAGCAGGCGCCAGTCGATGCCGTGCAGGACCTGCGCCTCGATGAAATCCCGCCGGTAGTGCGGCAGGACGGACTGCATTTTTTCCAGGAAGCGCGCGACATCGTTCTGGTTGAGGCGGCGCACGTGGCCGAAGTAGCGGTCGATGAGCCGATCCAGGGTGCCGTCCTGGCGGATGCGCTCGATGAAGGTTTCGGCGCGCCGGAACAGATCCTCTTCGCCGTCCTTCGGGAATGCCCAGACGAGCGGCCGGCTGCCGGGCAGTTCGAGCGCGGCGTGCAGGCCGGGAAAGAAATTCGCGCCGATGTCGAAATGTGCCGAATCGATGGCGGCCAGGGCCGCGGTGCGTGCGTTGACCCGCTCCAGCAATTCCATTTCGCCGACGCCTTCCAGCTCGACCATGCGCAGGCTTTCCGGCCTGGGCTGCAGCCTTGCGAGCGCCTCGACTTGCGGCGAGCCGGCCAGTACGGCGATGGTGCGGTCGGCCAGGTCGGCCGTCTCGGCGACCGGCAGGGCGTCCTCATGCTGGACCAGCAGCTGCTGCAATTCGCGTATCGGCCGGGAGAAGCGCAGCGTGTCGCTTGGCACCGGCGCCAATGCCGCAGCGGCCAGGTGGGCGCGTCCGCTGGACAGCGCAGCGGCGATTTCCGCAAAATCGGGCGCCACGACGAAACGGGCCTCGACGCCCAATTGCTGCGCAAAGAGCGTCACCAGGTCGTGTTCGAAGCCGGAAGCCTGGCCGTTTCCATCGACCTGGTAGGTGGCCGGGCCCTCGCGCGTGACGACGACCAGCTTGCCCAGTTCCGCATGCGGCGGCGGCGGGTCCCCGCAGGCGACGATCATCGGCAGCAGGATTGCGGCGAGCAACAAACGCATGCGGCCCCCAAGGCAGAGGAGGGGAAAACCGGTTCCCCTGCATCGCATCAGGCGGGGGATTGGTGTAGAATGCGCGCCTCCGGAGAGGTGGCAGAGTGGTCGATTGTACCTGACTCGAAATCAGGCGTAGGTGTAAGCCTACCGTGGGTTCGAATCCCACCCTCTCCGCCACACGCACTCGATAAAAAGCCGGCCATTCGGGCCGGCTTTTTGTTGCCCCGATTGCCTTATTTCACGGCTTCGGCGGTTTCCCGGACGATCAGCCAGCGTCCGTCGATCCGTTCCCACTCGAGGGTCTTCAGCACGACGTCCTTGAACTGCCCGGAGCGGTAAGCCTGCCTGAAGACGGTATTGGCGTGCCTGGCGTCCCGGACGACAAGCTTGATGTCGCGGATATCCAGCGAGATCTCCTTGGCGCGTTCCAGCGCCCGCTTGCGCTTGGCTGCCCACGCTTCGCGCGTGCTGCCGTCGGCGGGCGCGAAGGCCGGGGCGTAGGCGTCCAGGTAGGCCTGCGCGTTGCGGTCCGACCAGGCGGTCGTCCAGGCCTTGAGGGCTTCGGCGACGGCGCGCTCGGGCGTCGTTTCGGGCTGCGGAGATGCCGGTGCTTCGGTTGCGGCCGCAGCGGGCGCGAGCTCCTTGAGCAATTCCTGCGCACGGGCGTCCAGGGTTGCCTTGTCGGCGACATAGAGCTGCGGGTTGTCCGGCGGGCAATTCTCCGGCGCCTCTTCGCCGGCCGCCCACATTTCCGGCTCCGGCGGGGGCGGGTCGCCGGCCTTCGAGACGCCCAGCGTGGCGAGCAGCTTGCCGACGCCGGCGTGGGTGCGGAGGTAGGCGATGGCCAGGTCGTGCTCGGCATTGCTGTAGGAGCGGCGCGACTGGAAGAGTTCGTTCTCGCTGTCGAGCAGGTCGAGCAGGCTGCGCTGGCCGATGTCGAACTGCTTGCGGTAGGCGTCGCGCGCCTTCTCGATGGAGAGCTGGTGCTGGTCGAGGTAGACGAGCTGCTCGGTCAGCTTGCGCGTGTCGTTGAAGGCGATGGCGACGTTCTGCCGAACGTCGCGGCAGGTCTTGTCGCGCAGGTCCTTGGCGACGTTGTGCTGTTCGGCATATTGGCGGGAGCGGCCGATGTCGGAGAAACCGTTGAAGAGGTTCCAGCTCAGCACGACTTCTGCAGTGCTGGATTCATGCTGGCCGATATAGCCGTTGAGATTGTCTCCCCGGTCGCGCTTCAGCCGCAGGTCGAGGCGCGGCTGGTAGGCGGCGTCCCGCACCCGGGCGGCGGAATAGGCGGAGCGGACGTTCTCGATCGAGGCGAGCAGGGCGGGGCTGCCGCGCTGCGCGGCAGCCAGTGCCTCGGCCATGTCCTTCGGCATGCCCTTGGTCAGGTTGGCGAGGGAATCCATCTCCCTGGGAGGCTGCTCGCCCACCACGCGCATGTAGCGGGCGCTGACGTCGTGCAGGTTCGAGGTTTCGGTCAGGAGGTTGGCCTCGGCCAGGGCCAGCCGGCCGGCGGCCTGCTCGAGGTCGACGCGGCGCCCGACGCCGGCCTGCACCTTTTTCTGGATCTGCTCGAAGACCGAGCGGTGGCGGACATAGTTCTCCTCCGCCAATGCGACCAGCTTGCGGTAGCGCAGGACGTCGATGTAGGCACGCGCCGCCTCGAGCGCTGCATTCTCGGAAGCGTCCTGCAGTTCGAAAAGGCGGACGGCGAGGGCGTGGTCGAAGCGCTTCACTTCATTGCGCGTGGCGAACCCGTCGTATAGCATCTGCGTCAGGGTGAGCGTCGTCGAGTTGCGCGTATAGTCCTTCTTCAGGATCGGATCGTCGCGGTGGTCGCGCCCCTTGTTGGCGGAGAGGTCGAGGCGGGGCAGGTAGCCGCCGAAGGCGGCGTCGCGCTCCCCTTGGGCGGCCTTGTAGGCGTGCCAGCGCTGCAGGACTTCGGGATTGGAAAGGACGGCCTTCTGCGCCGCGCCTTGCAGTGTCAGGGTTTGTGCTTGTGCCAGCAGCGGGCTCAGGGCCAGGCACAGCATCAGGATGTTGCGTAGCATTTTTTGGCGCTTTTTACGATAAAAGCATTGCGGCAAGTGCGAATGATATCGCAGACAGGGGAGGACAGGCTATCGCGGCTGAGTGCGACGGTGCGCCGTTTCGGCGCATGGCTGGCCGTATTCCTCCTGTGCCAGGGCACGGTCGCCGATATCGAGAAGATGCAGTCGATGTTGCTGCGGTATGGCGGTGCGGCCGCGATGTTCCGCGACTGGCGGCAATTGATCGACGACAGCAGGGCGCTGGGGACGCGGGACAGGCTTAGGCGCATCAATGAGTTCTTCAATCGAAAAATCCAGTTTGTGGACGACAGCCAGGTCTGGGGACAGACGGACTACTGGGCAACACCCCTCGAGACCCTGGCCAAGGGCAAGGGCGACTGCGAGGATTTCACCATCGCCAAATATTTCACGCTCTTGGACGCCGGCATAGCGAACGAGCAGTTGCGCCTGATTTACGTCAAGGCCAGGATCGGCGGGTCGGCCAGCCAGGTGACCCAGGCACACATGGTGCTTGCCTTTTATCCCGAGCCCGACGCGGAACCGCTGATTCTCGACAACCTGATCACCGACATTCGTCCTGCGTCACGCCGCCCCGATCTGCAGCCGATGTTCAGCTTCAACAGCCAGGGCATTTGGGCAAATCCAAACGCAAGCGGCGTGCCAGCCGCATCCGGCCCCGGCCGTCTGACGCGCTGGCAGGATCTCCTCAGGCGGGCGAAGGCCGAGGGAATCGAATTTTGAGCAATATTTAACGAAGTTCTTGTCGAAGGAAGAACGGTTATGTCGATGTATCGTCAACTTTGGCTTGCAGTCATCGTCAGCATGCTGGTCGCGCTGGCCGGCAGCCTGCTCGCCTCTTCCCTGAGCGCGCGCAGCTACCTTGCCGAGCAGCTGTCGATGAAGAACACCGACAATGCGGCGACCTTGGCGCTTTCGCTCAGCCTGAAGTCGCCCGACCTGGTGGAAACCGAGCTTGCGGTTTCCGCCTTGTTCGACAGCGGACATTACGAGCTGATTCGCGTCGTCGATCCCCGCGGAAACGTTCTGGTCGAGCGGCGGATGGCGCCCGGGAGCTATGGCGCGCCGGCATGGTTCGTCCGTCTGCTGCCGATCGAAGCGCGGCCGGGCCAGGCGCAGATCAGCAGCGGCTGGAAGCAGGTCGGTACGGTGCACCTGGTGAGCAACAGCCGCTTCGCCTATGAATCCCTCTGGCAAAACGTCTGGGAACTGGCCGGTGCGCTTTTCCTGGCGACGCTGGTGGGCGGCTATCTCGGCACGCTGATTCTGCGCCGCCTGCGCGCACCCCTCCAGGCCGTCATTGGCCAGGCGCGGGCGATCACCGAGCGTCGCTTCGTCACCATCGAAGAGCCGGATGTGCCGGAGCTGAAACAGCTGGCTGCGGCGATGAATGCGACCGTGGGGCGCCTGCAGGGCATGTTCGAGGAAGAGGCCGCTCGCCTGGATGCGGTCCGGCGCGAGGCGAACTGCGATTCGCTGACCGGGCTGGCCAACCGCAGCCATTTCCTGGCGCGTCTGCATCAGGCGCTGGAGGCCGAGGATTCGCGCGGCATCGGGCTGATCCTGGTGCGGGTGGCGGATCTGGCCGGCGTCAACCGGCGGCTGGGTCGCGATGCGACCGACGAGCTGTTGCGCCGTTTTGCGGCCGTCCTGCAGGCGGAGGCGGCGCAGCAGGCCGACAGTCTGGTGGCGCGCCTGAACGGCGCCGATTTTGCGTTGCTCGTGATGGGACAGTCGGGCGCCGGGCCGCTGGCCGGGCGCCTGCTGCCGCGTCTGGTCCAGGAGGCCGCGCCCTTCGTCGGAGAGGGCCCGGTCGCCCATGTCGGATTGGGTGCTTTCCCCCGCGGCGCGGAGATGAGCGCCGTGCTGTCCCAGGCGGATGCGGCGCTGGCGGCGGCGGAAGCCGATGGCGGCAACGTCATCCGGGAAGCCGGCCACGCAGCCGGGGAGGATGCGCCGAAGAGCGCCGAGGAGTGGTCGCGGTTGATTCGCCATGCGCTCGACCAGCACTGGGTCCGGCTGATTTCGTTCCCCGTCGTCGATTTCAGCCAGCGCCTGATCCATCGCGAGTGCCCTTTGCGCCTGATGCTGGACGAACAGGGCGAGTGGCTGCCGGCCGGACGTTTCCTGCCGATCGCCGAGCGGCTGAAGCTGACTTCCAGGCTGGATCTGTCGGCGATTGCGCTGGGTCTGGCCGACCTGGCGGCGAATCCGGCCGTGACGGGGCTGGCGGTCAATCTCTCCGCCAGTTCTCTGCAGGACCGGGCCTTCCGCGGGGAGTTAAGCGGTTTGCTGCGCCAGAATGCCCAGGCTGCCAGGCGGCTGTGGCTGGAGGTGGCGGAGAGCGGCGCACTCAAGCATTTCGATGCATTCCGCGATCTGTGCAGTGAATTGAAACGCTCGGGCTGCAGGGTCGGCATCGAGCATTTCGGGCGCCAGTTCAGCCAGGTCGGCCAGCTGCATGGCCTCGGCATCGATTACATCAAGGTCGACGCCAGTTTTGTACGCGAACTCGACAAGAATCCCGGCAACCAGGCTTTCCTCAAGGGCTTGTGCGCGATCGTGCACGGCATCGGCATCCAGGTGATTGCCGAGGGCGTGGTGAGCGACGCGGAAATGCAGGCACTGGCCGGCGTGGGATTCGATGGCGCCACCGGCCCGGCGGTCCGGGAGCCGGCCGCCTGAGGTTGTTCCCGGTCGAGCCGGGCCGCGTGGCAGACCGTCAATCCGTAATCAACTTGCCCCTGTTGAGCAGGTCCTGGATGATCTGCTGATCGGTCGTATTGGTGCCGACCAGGTTAACCCCGTTGAGGACGATGGTCATGTCTTCAACCCCCGAGGTGTATGTTCCGCCCGGTGCGTGCGCATCCCCGGAGAAGCCGCCGGTGGTGCTGATGTGTACCCTGGTGCTGGATCCCGAGCGCTCGAAGTGCAGAAAATCGGCCAGGTTGCCGGCATTCAACCCGGCGTGCACCTCGCCCTGAAGCAGGTCGCGCAGGTCGAGTGCCTCGCCGGCTGTCGAGTTGAACGCATTGCCGTCGGTGATGGTGTCGGTTGCGGGCGTTCCCGGCGTTCCCGAGTCCCCCAGCACCCACTTGAAGACGTCGGCACCGGCGCCCCCGGTCAGGGTGTCGCTGCCGCTCCCCCCCAGGATCACATCGTTGCCGCCGGAGGCGGAAATGGTGTCGTTGCCGGCGCCGCCGTCGATGACCTCGGCGTTGTTGGTGCCGCTCAGGGTGTTGGCGGCAGACGTTCCCGTGATCAGGTTGCCCGTGCTGTCGACGATGTCCGCGGCGACGATCGCATTCTCCTGCGGCATGACGTGCAGGTCCAGCGTCTGGGTTGCGGCGGTGGCTGTCGCGCCTGTGGCCGACTCGGTGGCCGTTGCCGTCACCGATATGTGCAGATTGCCAAGGTAGCTGCCGTCGATGCGCAGCATTGCCGTGGCGAGATCGCTGCCCTGGATGGTGATGACGCCGCCCGATTCCGTGTACGTGTTGGTTCCCGCGACGATCTGTGCGCCGGCAGGCACGCCGCTTAAGCTCAGGCTCAACGTTTCAGATCCGTCGGAGTCGACCAGAGAGGCCGATACATAGTTGGCAAGTTGAATATCCGTCATGGTTCCGCCGACGGCGTTGTTTGCGGCGACGCCCTGGACGCCGATCAGGACGATATCGTCGATCATGGCGCCCCGGCCATTCGGATTGAAGCTCGTCGCCGTGGTGAGGATCGAGATCGTGTGAGAGGCGCCGTCACCGACGATGCTCAGCTTGAGATTCTTCCAGTCCAGGTAGGTTTGCGGGCTCGTGGCCGAATAACTCGCAACGGTCGTGCCGTCCACCTGGACGGAAATATTGGTGTAGTCGCCAGTGAATCCCGGCCGGCCCGCATAGTCGAACGACAGTTGATAGACCAGACCCGCCTGGGTCGCCACGGTGCGCGAGATGCCGATGGTCTGGACGTTGCTGCTGGCGTTGTTCAGTTCGAGCCAATCCACACCATTTCCCGGAGCGGCATAAATCGTATTCGAACCGCCGTCCTGGCGCTGCTGACTATCGCCGTTCGACCAGATCTCGAGGGTGTTCGTCCCGCCCGAATAGGGGTCGGGGGCATCGAGCCGAGTCCAGCCTTCAAAGGGATTCGCACTGACGGTTTCCGACGAGTTGTTCGAGTCCGGCGCGCTCTCCCAGCTGGTCTGGAACAGAACCGAAGTGGGGGTCGCCGTGACGCTCAGCAGCGGCGTGTCCGCTACCGGTGACACATTGACCGTCACGGTGGCCGTGGACACGTCGCCGTCGGCGTCGGTCAGGGTGTAGGTGAAACTGTCGGTGCCGCTGAAATGCGGGTTCGGCGTGTAGCTGAAGGTGCCGTCGGCATTGACCACTGCCGTGCCATGCATCGCCTGGTTCCCGAGCGCCCAGACATTGCCGCCGTCCTGGGAGAGGGCGTCGTTGGCCGCCAGATTCCCGCTAAGAACGGTGTCCTCGGTGGCGGAAACGGAGTCCGCCCGCGCTACCGGCGTGTAGTCGATGGGCGGCGCGGTGAGTGTGACATCGACCAGTCCGGTGGCCGTGTCGTTGTCGGCATCGGTCATCGTGTAGCTGAAATCCAGCGGAATGTCGGAAAAATAATTGTTGGCCGATACCCCGGAGAAGCCGATGCGGAACTGGCCCCCGCCCGGCGGGCTGCTGATTTCAAGCGAGGTGAAGTAAAGCGCGCCATTGGACAGAGGAATGGAGAAAGGCACGTCGGCATTACCCACCCCGTTGATGCTTCCGGAATACGTCACCGAATTGCCGGAATCATCTATGGCGGCGGTTACTGTCCAGCTCAGCGTATAGGCCGCGCTGCCCTGCCCCTCCACGATCATGTTGATGCCGCGCACCTGGCCTGCGTTTCCGCTGGGATCGGTGAAGTTCATGAACAGCCTCTCCCCGGCATCGAACCAGTTGCCGCCGACGCCGATCCAGTTGTTGTTCGTGTTGACCGTCGAGACGGCGCCAAGTGCGTCCACCGCGGTCATGCTGTCCACCAGATACCCACCGAAACCGAGGTCGAGGTTGTCGATGTTGCCGCCGCTGATGACCGTATAGGTGGTTTCCGAGCCAAGCGTTCCGATGCGCCCCACCGCATTGAGCAGTTCGAAGCTGTATTGCGGATTGTTGCTTGCGTTGACGGTGGTCGGGTCGATTGTCAGTCGGAAGATGAGCGTTCCGTCGGATAGTTCGCCGGTGAGCGTGCCGTTGCCGTGGTCTACGTAGAGGATCGGTTTGCCCTCAAATACCAGGCTCGGTAGGCTTGCGGTGTTCCAGGTGATACCCGTGACATCGTTGGAAATCGTCGCCTCGGCGAGATATCCCGATTCCGCATGGGCGCCGTCGTTGGGTGTGACGATGAGCTTGTCGCCGGTTACTGATGGCGCATCGTCGTTGACGGTGACGGTAAAGCCTGCCGTCGTGATCAGATTGCCGCTCCCGTCTTTCGCCAGCACGGTCAGCGGGATATTCATGCCATGGGCCTCGTCGGCGATGGCCGGATGGTCGATGCCGCGAATCTGTCGGAAAGCATAGCCGTCGTTGGTGGCATTGAGGGTTACCGTGAATACCGTGCCGCTGGCCGTGCTCGCCGTCAGGGTCCGGCTTCCCGCATTCCAGGCATAGGTGATTGCCTCGCCGTTGGAGGTTAGTCCGGAGGCCACCGAGTCGTCCACCGACAGCACGACCTCCGACGACACATTGCCGATGGCGCCGCTATGCACGATGTCGTTGCCCGCATCGGCATCGCGATTCTCGTTTGCATCGTCGTCGTCGCCTGCAGTGTCGGCAACGGTAAAGCTGTCGTTGTTGAGAATGGTGCTGGTGGCGATGGCGTTGCTGCCGGTCGCGATCGACTCGAAGCTGCCATTTATATCCGTCACGCCGGTGATGGTGGCGACCAGCGGCTCGTTGGCTTCGACCAGCGTGTCGTTCGTGGTGGTGACGACAAAGGTGGCGCTGCTGGCGCCGCCGCCCACCGTTACCGACGTAGGCAACGCGCCGGTGTCGGTGCCGCCCGCGGCGGCACCGCTCCAGCTCAATGCTATGGCAACGCTGCTGCCTGCGGGCACCGTCACTGCGTTGCCGCCGCTGTCCTTCAGCGTCACCGTGTAGGTGAGGCTGTCGCCTTCTGCCACGCTTGCCGCGCTGACGCTGATTTCCGCATACACGGCGTCGGTGTCGTCGACGACGGTGTTGCTGACCGTGCCGGTGGTCGACACGCTCTCGAAATTGCCGCCGGCGGTCGAGCTGATCGACACGCTGAGGGKGTCGGKGCCGTTCAGATAGGGGKCGTCGGCGCGCACGGCCACCGCGGTGGAGGCGTTGCTCTGGCCGACCGGGATGGKGATGGTGGCGCCGTTGGAGAGGCTCACCACCAGGTCGGAGCCGGTGACGGGGCTGCCGACGCTGGCGGTGTAGGTGATCGAGCCGCCCTCGGTGATGGCCGCGCCGCTGGTGGCCGAGGAGAGGGTGACGGTGGTCGCGTCGGCCACGGGGGTGACGGTGAGGCTGGCGGTGGCCGGGTTGGAGGCGGCACCGCCATCGTCGGTGGCGGTGTAGTTGAAGCTGGTGTTGCCGTTCCAGTCGGCGGCCGGTACGAAATACAGGGTGGCGTCGGTGACGATGTCGCCCGCGGATACCGGAATGGTGAGCGCGGCATCGCTGTAGAGCACGCCGTTGGCCGGCAGGCTGGTGACGGTGTAGCTGGCGATGCTGCCGTCTGCGTCCGAAGCCGCGAAGGTAACCGGGATGGAGGCGGCGTCTTCTAGGCCGGTGGCGGTGACGTTGCTCGCTGTCGGTGCGTCGTTGACGGCGATCACGGTAATGGAGGCAGTCGCCGCGTTGCTATTGCCGGCTTCGTCGCGGGCCACGACGGACACGTTACGCACAATGGCGGTATTCGGCGTATCGCTCGTCGTCGAGTAGAAAACCGCCTGCAGGGCGGCCTGGTAATCGGCGACGGGTGCGATGCCGGTGAGGGTGACGACGTTTCCGGCGGGGTTGAGGCTGGCCGAGATGCCGAGGGCGGCGAGGGCGGCGGCGTCCCAGGAGAGCACGTCGCCGGCCTGGGCGTTGGTGAGGGTGACGGTGGCGCGCGTCAGGTTGGCGCTGTCGTTGTCGGTGATCGTGACGTCGGTGTCGGCGATCGCCACGGCGGGGCCGTCCTCGGTGTAGGTGGCGCGATAGGCGGTGGCATTGCCGCCGCTGCTGTCGTCGGCATCGAGGTCGAGGACGGGGCGGTTGCCGGCGCCGAGGATGGCGACGGTGGTGCTGGCGGTGTTGCTGTTGGCGGCGCCGTCGTTGACGGTGACGCCGATCGTGCGCGTGCCGGTGGCGGTCGAGCTGGTGTCGAAGCTGATGGCGCGCAGCGCGGCCTGGTAGTCGGCGAGGCTGGCGGTGCCGGTCAGGGTGAGGCGACCGGTGGCCGGATCGTAGGCGCTGGCCGTGATGCCGGCCGGCAGGCTGCCGACGCTCAGTTCGTCGCCGGCCTGGCGGTTGGTGGTGAGGGTGATCGTGGCGCCGGTGATCGTTGCGCTGTCGGCGTCGGTGATGGCTGCGTCGAGGTCGGCGATCGGGACCGCCGCGCCCGTGTCGGCATTGAAATAGGTCGCATAGTTGCGGCCCGCCAGCGCACCGTTCAGGTCCAGCACCGGCGCATCGTTGACGGGAATGACGTTGATCGTGCTCGTCAGCGCGTTGCTGGCACTATTGAGCGGCTGGCCGTCGTCGATCTGGTAGGCGACGGTGCGCGGTGCGCTGTCCGGATTGTCGGAGGTGTTGCGGTAAGTCACCGCGCGCAGGGCGGCCTGCCATTGCGCCACCGTGGCCGTGCCGCCGGCAGAGGCCAGGCTCAGGGTGCCGGTCGTCGCATCGAAGCTGGCGGCGATGTTGCCGTAGGTGGCCGGATTGGAGTTGTTGAAGCCGAGGATGTCCTGGCCGGCCTGATAGTTGCCGCTGATCCGGACCGTCGCGCTGGAGAGGGTTGCGTTGTCGGGGTCGGCGACGGCGAGCAGGCTGTCGATGGCCCGCGCCGTCTGGTTCTCGGTGTAGTTGAGCGTGCCGGGCCGGGCGAGGACGGGGGCGTCGTTCTCGGGGGCGATGGTGATGGTCGCCGTGTCGGTGGCGGTGAGAACGCCGCCCGTACCCGTCCTGCCCAGGTCGTTCGCCGTCAGGGTCAGCGTCGCGCTAGCCGGCGGGTTGTTGGCGTTGTTGATGTACGTGAGCGTGGCGCCGCCGTTGCCGGCCAGCAGGTCGTTGATGGCGGACAGCGTGCCGGTGAGCGTGACGGTGGCGGTGCCGTTGCCCGACACCGTGACGCCCGCGCCGGCGGCGCTGATCGTGCCGCTGGTGACGCTGAGGATGGCGCGCACGGAGGCCGTGCCGGAATCGATGTCGCCGATGGAGAGGCCGGTGCCGGCCAGGTTCAGGACAGTCTGCTCGGTGGCGGCGTAGTCGGTCGGGACGATCGCGGCAGTCGGCGCATCGTTGACCGCGACGACGGCGACGGTCGTGGCCGCCGTGTTGCTGTTGCCGGCTTCGTCGGCCACCGTGATGCTGATATTGCGGGCGGTCGTGTTCGGCGTGTCGCCGCCGCCGGCGGCGAAGTACACCGCCTGCAGGGCGGCCTGGTAATCGGCGACGGGTGCGATGCCGGTGAGGGTGACGACGTTTCCGGCGGGGTTGAGGCTGGCCGAGATGCCGAGGGCGGCGAGGGCGGCGGCGTCCCAGGAGAGCACGTCGCCGGCCTGGGCGTTGGTGAGGGTGACGGTGGCGCGCGTCAGGTTGGCGCTGTCGTTGTCGGTGATCGTGACGTCGGTGTCGGCGATCGCCACGGCGGGGCCGTCCTCGGTGTAGGTGGCGCGATAGGCGGTGGCATTGCCGCCGCTGCTGTCGTCGGCATCGAGGTCGAGGACGGGGCGGTTGCCGGCGCCGAGGATGGCGACGGTGGTGCTGGCGGTGTTGCTGTTGGCGGCGCCGTCGTTGACGGTGACGCCGATCGTGCGCGTGCCGGTGGCGGTCGAGCTGGTGTCGAAGCTGATGGCGCGCAGCGCGGCCTGGTAGTCGGCGAGGCTGGCGGTGCCGGTCAGGGTGAGGCGACCGGTGGCCGGATCGTAGGCGCTGGCCGTGATGCCGGCCGGCAGGCTGCCGACGCTCAGTTCGTCGCCGGCCTGGCGGTTGGTGGTGAGGGTGATCGTGGCGCCGGTGATCGTTGCGCTGTCGGCGTCGGTGATGGCTGCGTCGAGGTCGGCGATCGGGACCGCCGCGCCCGTGTCGGCATTGAAATAGGTCGCATAGTTGCGGCCCGCCAGCGCACCGTTCAGGTCCAGCACCGGCGCATCGTTCGCCGGCGTCACCGTGACGGTGGAAGCGATGCCGGGCGCCGAGACGTTGTTGCTGGCGCCGGTGTCGGTGATCTGGGTCAGGGTGAATATGCGGTCGCCCGCGGTCGGCGTGTCGCGGAGGGTGTCCTGGTAGGTGATGCCGTTGACCAGCGCCTGCATGGCTGCTTCGCTCACGCCGGCGGGTTTGGCGAGGGTGATCGTCGCCGTGTCGCCGGCGATCGTCACCGTGTAGGCCATGGCGTTGGTCACGGTGGTGCCGCTGCTGTTGGCGCCCAGGGTGATGGTGCGGCCGTCGACGACGATGCGCTCGCCGGCGCCGTCCTGGATGCCGGAGACGGTGAACGAGAGGCCGGTGATCAGCTGGCCGGCATCGGACGCGCTGACCGCCGCGCCGCCGAACACCGCTACCGCGGGCGCCTGCGTGTTCTGTCCGGCGGCTTCCGCGAAGGCGGGATTGGTTGCGGTCGCCGAGAGGATCGGCGCTTCGTTGAGGTTGGCGACGTTGAGGGCGACGTTCTCGGCGGCCGACCAGTTGCCGGCAGCATCGCGCGCCTGCACGGCGTAGGTGAAGCTGTTGGGCGCGGCCTCGAAATCGTTCTGCGCCACGCCTGCGGCGGCGCCGCTGGCGGTGAGGCGGATGTTGCCGGAAGCATCGATCCGGTAATGGCCGTCGGCGCTGGCGTCGGTGCCGGTGGCGGCGAAGCGGAAGCCGGTGAGGCTGTCGGCGCTGCTGGCGCCGACCGTGCCGACGATGGTGCCGGCGGTCTGGTTCTCGACGTAGCTGAAGCTCTGGCCGGCGTCGACTGTCGGCGCACTGGTATCGACGGCGTAGGACTCGCTGGTGGAGGCGCTGGCGGCGTTGCCGGCGGCGTCATACGTGGTGACCGAGGCGGCGATGTTGGTGTCGGCGGCGAGATCGGCGCCGGCGACATCGATGCTGAAAGTCAGTCCCGGCAGGACGGCGCCGGTGTAGGTGGCGCCGTTGACGGTGAGGGTGACGGTGTCGCCGACCTTGGCGTCGCCGCCGACGGCGCCGGCGATGGCGATCATGCCGGCGGCTTCGGCCGCGTTGATGACGTCGTCGGCGGTGATGCTGGCGTCGAGCGCGATGGTTGGCGCGGGCGGGGTGGTGTCGAGTGGGGTGGTGTCGAGTGGGGTGGTGGTGGGCGCGGGTTCGAGAATTCCGCCGGTTGATGCCTGAAGCAACGGATTGAATCCCGGGCTGTCGGGGTCGAGCCGGTAGTCGTAGCCGGGGGGGGTGAGCGCCTCGGCGATGCGCAGCAGCTGCACGAAGCTGTGGCCGCTGCCGTCGCTGCCACCCGTCAGGCCGGCGGCGGTTTCCTCGAGCAGCTGGTCGAGGCTGCTGCCTTCGGCGATGGCGCGGGTGATCTCGGCCAGCTCGCCGACGCGGTCGAGCAGGGCGGCGTTGCGGTTCTCCGGCAGTTCCGAGCCGACGACGGCGCTGTCGAGCGTGACGGTTTCCTTGGCACGCAGCAGGAAGACCTTGCCGTTGTCGAACTCCAGTTCGACTCGGCTGTTCTCGGCGGTGACGATGACTTCGTTTTCATAAACGACATCGCCCACCTTGAGCGGGCGCTGGGTGCCATCCTTGGCCCGGGCGAAGGCCTGCCCCTGAACAACCGCGACTTTTCCGACGACATTGCCTGCTGCAGCCATGTTGAAACTCCCAACGGATTTCCGATGGGTCCCATGGTGCCTTCAGGCGGGCGGATGGGTAACTGTACCGAAGTACAGGTGCAGGGCCCGCCGTACTAGGCTGACTGACTTTGACGGACGCCCTTGACGATCAGGGCGACCTGGAGGCGGTCGCGCACGCCGAGCTTTTCGAGGACGGCGCCCACATGCAGCTTGACGGTGCGTTCGGTGATGCCGAGCCGGCGGGCGATTTCCTTGTTGCTCCCCCCCTCGGCGATGGCGCGAGCGACTTCCTGCTCGCGCGGGGTGAGCAGGGACATCCAGGAGTCACTTGATTCGATGGATGTTTTTGGCGCGATGCGGGAGGTGGCCTCGACCAGGCGGGTCATCAGGGATTCGCCGATCCACAGACCGCCCTGGCCGATCACCTCGGCGACCTGGCGCAGGAAGGCGGGTGCGGCATGCGTATTGCAATATCCCTTAGCCGCAGCGGCGAAACAGGCCAGCGCCTCGTCGTCGCCCGGAATGTCGCTGAGTACGATGCAGGGCGGGTTGCCGTGGACGCGGCGGAGGTCGGCCAGGATTTTTGCGACGTGCCGGTCAGGCGGCAGGCGCACCCAGAGGTGGGTGGGGGCGGGCTTCGACGCTTCGCCGGTCCCGAACGGGATGCCCACCGCCTTCGGGAAAGCCTCCAGCCAGCGCGGCAGCACCTCCCCGGTTTCGGAAACAAAACAATGCCTGGCCTGCTTCATCCCACGGGATTTCCGTTGGTCATCGACTACCTCAGCGCTCGGTGAACGCCGCCTGTTTGGCCTTCAATACCGGTTTCAGCAGGTAGGCAAGGATGCTTTTCTGGCCCGTGACGATGTCGACCTCGGCCACCATGCCGGGAATGACCGGCAGGTTGTCGCCCAGGCTCGACTTCGCGGTGCGCACCTTGACGGTGTAGAAGGTGTTGCCGCGCTCGTCCGTGATCGAGTCGGCGCCGATGTTTTCCAGGGTCGCATCCAGGCCGCCATAGATCGAGAAATCGTAGGCGGTGAACTTGACGATGGCCTTCTGGCCCGGCCGCAGGAAGGCGATGTCCTTCGGCAGCACCTTGGCCTCGAGCAGCAGGTTGTCTTCCAGCGGCACCACCTCGACGACGTCCTTGCCCGGCTGCACGACGCCGCCGACGGTGTTGACCAGCAGGCGTTTGACGGTGCCGCGGACCGGCGAGCGGATGTCGGAATGCTTGACCTTGTCGGCCAGCCCGACGTTGCCTTCGGTGATGGCATTCAGCTTGGCCTGGGTTTCGGCCAGTTCCTTGCGCGCCTCGTTGCGGAAATTCAACTCGACTTCCTGCACCTTGCGCATCGCCTCGGAGATGGCCGCCTGGGAGCGTGCGATCTGCGCCGCGGCCATGTCGCGTTCGCCGCGGAAGCGGGACACGTCGCGCTCGAGCCGGAGGAGCTCGACTTCGGAGACGGCGCCGGCACTGAGCAGTGGCCGGGTGACCGCCAGTTCCTTGGCGGTGAGGTCATGGGCCTGGGCGGCCTGGGCCCGCTTGGACGAGGCCTCGTTGAGTTCCTGCTGCTTCTGCACCAGTTGCTGGCGGGAGATGGCGATCTGGCCTTCCAGTTCGGAGGCGCGCGACTCGTACAGGCGGCGCTCTTCCTCCACGGTCTTCGGATCGTCCTTGAGCGCTTCCGGCGGCGGCGCGAACGGCGTGCCCTCGGCCAGCGCCCGCAGCCGCGCCGCCTTGGCCTGCAGCGCGTAGAGCTGGGCGCGGCTCTCGCGCACGGAGGAGACGAAGCGCGTCGGGTCGACCTTCAGCAGGACCTGGCCGGCCTCGACGACTTGGCCTTCCTGCACGGCGATCTCGGCAACGATGCCGCCGTCGAGGCTCTGCAGCACCTGCAGCTGGCGCGAGGGGATCACCTTGCCTTCGCCGCGCGTGATCTCGTCGATCTGGGCGACGGCCGCCCACATGACGAAGATCGAGAGCACCACCACCCCGCTTTTCAGGAGTACGCGCGCGCGCAACGGTTCCTGCTGGATCATGTAGAGGTCGGCGTCGGCGACGAAGTCCGGCTCGGGACGCTCCTTTTCCGCCTGCCAGGCCTGCAGCCAGCGGTCGAAGTGCGGCTGCACCCTGAGGCGGACGGTTTCCAGCCAGCCGTGCACCTTGCCGGCGCGCTTCAGCCAGGGCTGCACGTCTTCCGGCTTCATGGAACTGCCTTTCCGACCTTGCCCGACTGCAGGGCCTCGACCACCTTGTCGCGCGGGCCGTCGGCGACCACCCGGCCGGCATCGAGAACGATGATGCGGTGGGCCAGGTCGAGCAGGCTCAGCCGGTGCGTGACGATGACCATGGTCTTGTGTTCGGTGAAGCGGCGCAGGCGTTCCTTCAGCTGTTCTTCGGAGCTGAAATCCATCGAGCTGGTCGGCTCGTCGAGGAGCATGATCGGCGGGTCGAGCAGCACGGCGCGCGCCATCGCCACGCCCTGTCGCTGGCCGCCGGAGATCGACTCGCCGCGCTCGCCGATCAGCATGTCGAAGCCCTGCGGGTGGCGATTGACGAAATCGGCCAGGCCGCCCATTTCCGCCGCCTCGATGACGGTCTGGTCGTCGGCGTAGGGCGCGCCGATGGCGATGTTGTCGCGCAGGCTGCCGTAGAAGAGCAGGGTGTCCTGGCCGACGTAGCCGATGTTGCGGCGCACGTCGGCGGGGTCGAGCTGGCGCAGGTCGACGCCGTCGATATAGACCGCGCCCGAGGTCGGCGCATACAGGCCGAGCATCAGTTTCTGGAGTGTGGTCTTGCCGGAGCCGACCCGGCCGAGCACGACGACGTGTTCGCCGGGGCGGATCTTGAAGGAGACGTTCTTGAGGGCCGGCTCGGTATCGGCGGCATAGCCGAAAGTGACGTCGCGGAACTCGATTTCGCCGTGGATTTCGGCGCGATGGATGAAGGCGGTCTCCCCGGAGCGCTCGGTGGGCCGCTGCATGGTCTCCTCGAGCGACTTCAGCGCCAGGCGGGCGTTCTGGTACTGCATCAGCAGGGCGACCAGCTGCGCGAGCGGCGCCATCGCGCGGCCCGACAGCATGGTGCAGGCGATCAGGCCGCCCATGGTCAGCATGCCGGCGTGGATCAGGTACACGCCGCCGACGACCGTGGCGAGGTTGACGAACTGCTGCAGCGTGGCCGAGCCGTTCATGGCCGAGGAGGAGAGCAGCCGCAGCTCGCCGCTGACGCGGGCGAGGAAGGCGGCGGTCTTCTCCCACTTCGCCTGCATCTGGCCTTCGGCGCCGTGCGCCTTGATGGTCTCCAGGGCGGTCAGGCTCTCGATCAGGGTGGCGTTGCGCAGCGCGGTGGCGCGATAGGTGGTCTCCGACAGCTCGTGCATCTTGTGCTGGATGACGTAGCTGTAGATCAGCATGCCGATGCCGCCCAGCATCGGAACGAAGACCAGCGGCCAGGAGATCCACGCCATCACCAGCAGGAAGAGGAGGGCGAAGGGCCAGTCGATCAGCGCGGTGACCGTGGCCGAGGCGATGAAGTCGCGCACCGACTCGAAGGAGCGCAGGTTGGCGGCGAAGGAGCCGACCGAGGCCGGCCTGTCGGCCATGCGCATGCCCAGCACGCGCTCCATGATCAGCGCCGAGAGCTTGTTGTCGATGCGGGCGCCGGCGAGATCGACGAAATGGCCGCGCAACAGGCGCAGCGCGTAGTCGACGCCGAGCACCAGCAGGATGCCCGCCGCCATCATCCACAGGGTTTCCACCGCGAAGTTGGGCACCACGCGGTCGTACACGTTCATGGTGAACAGCGGCATCGCCAGGGCCAGCACGTTGATCAGCGCGGCGGCCATGAGGACGTCGCGATAGACCGGCATCTGGTCCAGGAAGGCGCTCCAGAACCAGTGGCGCTGCACCACCTCGCCCACTTCCGGCGTGCGCTGGTCGAAGCGGAAATGCGGCCGGGCGAAGATGACGATGCCGGCGTAGCGCGCCTCGAGCGCCTCGCGGGAGATCGCGACACCGCCCTGCGCCGCGTCCGGGAACAGCACCTGCGCACTGGCGCCGCCGTCCTCCCAGCGCATCAGCAGGCAGGCCTCGTTGTTCTCCAGCAGCAGGATGGCGGGCAGCAGCACGGTTTCGATCTTTTCCAGCGGGCGGCGCACCACCTTGCTGGAAAAGCCGGCGCGGGACGCGGCGCGATGGAACAGGGATGGCGTCAGGCCGATCTTCGGCAGGGGCAGGCCCGCCGAAAGGGCGGCCCGCGTGCTGGGGCGGCCGTGGATGCGGGTCAGCTCGACCAGGCAGTCGAGCAGCGGGTCATGGTGCAACTGGTCTTCGGGAAGGCTCTCGCCCAGATGGAGCGAGGCCTTGCCGGAGGCTGGCTTGTTTTCGGTTGCTTCGCTCACGGTCGTCGAGTCAGGCTGTACTCGCGAGGATGATAACTTATTGCTTGGCATCGACTCCGTGAATTATGCAACGCCTCGCGCGAAAGCCCTCATGGCAAGCGTGAATTCCTTAACGCTTTTTCGGCGATCGCCCGCCGCGGCAGGCTCCGGCGGGGCGCTTCGCAGCGCGGGAGGGCTGCGCGGCCGTTCGGCCCGTCCCCGCCGGCTGGAAGCCGGGCACCAGGTGGCGGTGGCCGTTGCCGATCAGGTCGGCGCGGCCCATGCGGCGCAGCGCCTCGCGCAGCAGCGGCCAGTTCTCCGGGTCGTGGTAGCGCAGGAAGGCCTTGTGCAGCTTGCGCACGCGGCCGCTGCGCACCACCTCGACGCCCTCCGCGGCGGCGGTCACCTTGCGCAGGGGATTCTTGCCAGTGTGGTACATCGCGGTGGCCAGCGCCAGCGGCGTCGGCAGGAAGGTCTGCACCTGGTCGAGGCGGAAGCCGTTCCTCTTCAGCCACAGTGCGAGCGCCAGCATGTCCTCGTCGGTGGTGCCGGGATGGGCGGCGATGAAGTAGGGGATGAGGTACTGCTCCTTGCCGGCCTCGGCCGAATACTTCTCGAACATCGCCTTGAACTTGTCGTAGGCGCCGATGCCCGGTTTCATCATTTTCGACAGCGGCCCGGCCTCGGTGTGCTCGGGGGCGATCTTGAGATAGCCGCCGACGTGGTGCGTGATCAGTTCCTTGACGTACTCGGGCGAGCGCACGGCGAGGTCGTAGCGCAGCCCCGAGCCGATCAGCACCTTCTTGATGCCGGTCAGGGCGCGCGCCTTGCGGTAGAGCTGCACCAGCGGGCCGTGGTCGGTGCCCATGTTCGGGCAGATGTCCGGATAGACGCAGGACAGGCGCCGGCAGGATTCCTCGATCCTGGCGTCCTTGCATTGCAGGCGATACATGTTGGCGGTCGGCCCGCCGAGGTCGGAGATGACACCGGTGAAGCCGGGCGTCTTGTCGCGGATTTCCTCGATCTCGTGCAGGATCGACTGCTCGGAGCGGCTCTGGATGATGCGGCCCTCGTGCTCGGTGATCGAGCAGAAGGTGCAGCCGCCGAAGCAGCCGCGCATGATGTTGATGGAGAAGCGGATCATCTCCCAGGCCGGGATCTTCGCGCCGCCGTAGGACGGATGCGGCGCGCGGGCGAAGGGCATGCCGTAGACGTAGTCCATCTCCGGCGTGGTGAGCGGCACCGGCGGCGGGTTGAGCCAGACGTCGCGCTCCCCATGGGCCTGCACCAGCGCCCGCGCATTGCCCGGGTTCGATTCGAGGTGGAAGGTGCGCGAGGCGTGGGCGTAGAGCACCGGGTCGTCTTTCACCTGCTCGTAGGCCGGCAGGCGGATGACCGTGTGGGCGCGCGCGGCGCGGCGCGCTTGCATTTTCATGAAGCGGACAGGCACGCTTGCCGCCGTCTCGGCGGGACTGACTTTCGCCTCCTGCATCGCGTAGGGATCGGGATGCGCATGCACGGCACCCGGCGTGTCCACCTCGGTCGAGTCGGTTTCCGTCCATTCCGCGCCGGGCCGCCAGCCGCGCGGCACCATGAAGGCGGAGCCGCGCAGGTCGCGGATCTCGCGGATCGGCACGCCCTTCGCCAGGCGGTGGGCGAGTTCGACGATGGCGCGCTCGGCATTGCCGAAGAGCAGCAGGTCGGCCTTCGAATCGGCCAGCACCGAGCGGCGCACCGTGTCGGACCAGTAGTCGTAATGCGCGATGCGTCGCAGGCTGGCCTCGATGCTGCCGATCACCACCGGCGTGCCGGGCCAGGCCTCGCGGCAGCGCTGGGCATAGACGACGACCGCGCGGTCGGGCCGCTTGCCCGGCTCGGCGTTCGGCGTATAGGCGTCGTCGGAGCGGATCTTGCGGTCGGCGGTGTAGCGGTTGACCATCGAATCCATGTTGCCGGCGGTAACGCCGAAGAAGAGCTTCGGCCGGCCCAGCGCGCGGAAGGGCTCCGCCGAATGCCAGTCGGGCTGGCTGACGATGCCGACGCGGAAGCCCTGCGCCTCGAGCAGCCGCCCGATCAGCGCCATGCCGAAGCTGGGATGGTCGATGTAGGCGTCGCCGGTGACGAGAATGACGTCGCACTCGTCCCAGCCGCGCGCCTCCATTTCGGCACGCGACATGGGCAGGAAGGACGACACGCCGAAGCGGTGGGCCCAGTGCTTGCGGTATGAGGTAAGAAGCTTGGTCTCGGGCGGCAGTTGCATCCACCCATTTTACAGGTCAGGCCGCCGTCTTCAGCCGACTGTGCGCCGAGACGTGCTGCGCCAGAAAGTCCATCTGGTCGGCAAGGATATGGCGGTTGCAGAGGATGAGGAACTCGGCCTTGTTCGGCACGTAGGGCGTATAGAGCAACTCCATGCCGGCCTGCTCCGGCGTGCGCCCGCTTTTCCTCTGGTTGCAATGGCGGCAGGCGGTGACGACGTTCATCCACAGGTCGCGGCCGCCCTGGGAGACGGGCTGGATGTGGTCGCGCGTCAGGCGCAGGAAAGAGTACTCGTGGCCGCAGTAGGCGCAGGTGTGGCGGTCGCGATGGAACAGTTCGCGGTTGTTCAACGGCGGCACGGCGGAACGGGCGCGCGGCGCCAGCGCCTTGCCCTTGATGGCGATGATGCTGTCGACCGTGATGAAGGATCGTTCGCCGGTGCTGCGGCTCATGCCGCCGTGGAAGGTGAAGCTGTGGTCGCCGGCGACCCAGGCGACGAGATTCTTGGCGTAATAAAAGCAGGCGTGCTGCCAGGTCACCCAGCGGTGCGGTGCCCCATTCATGTCGAGCGTCAGGATGAGCGGATGACCCGGGTTGGGCATGACGATTTTCAGTCCGATCTTCGGTGTAAAATCATAATGTTGCCGTAGCGTATCAGAGCATCGTGAGTTTTCAAAGCCTTGTCGGAAAAGAAGGAAGCGGCAGCGCCCTCCTGCCGGCTTTGACATTTTCCGTCGTCCTGCATTTCTTCCTGTTCTGGCCGGCCTACCCGGGCATTGCCCGACAGGCCGGTTCGCCGCCCATCGCCGCCACCCTGCGAGCCGCGGCAGCCCCTGTGCCAGCCGCTGCGCCAGGACCGGGAACTTCCGCGCTCTTACGCAAGCCTGCGACGAAACCGGCCCCGCCACGAGGGAGGGCGACCGGTACCCAGGCTGTGGCGGACAGGACGGGGCCGGCCGTTTCCGCTGCCGGCACACCCGGATTGGCCAGCCAGATGGCAACGGCCATCACCGACAAGGAGGGGGGCGCCGTGGCGTCGGCGGGGGCGGCAGCCGGGCTGGATGCCGATGGTATTCGCGTCTATCGCATCGGCCTCGCGCGTGAAGCGCGCAGCCACCGCCGTTATCCGCCGCTGGCGCTCGAGCGCGGCTGGACGGGGACGGCGGAAGTCCAGGTGGATGTCTCGCGGCAGGGGCGTGCCCGGCAGATACAGCTGGCGCGCTCGAGCGGCCACGAAATTCTCGACCGCGAGGCGGTCGCCATGATGTCGCATGCGGCGGCCTCTGCGGCACTGCCGGACTCGCTGCGCGGACAGGAGTTCGCCGTGCGCCTGCCGGTGGTGTTCGACCTGGCTGACGTGCAGTAAGACTACTTGGGGGAGAAAAGCAGGTCCCTGGCGTGAAAGCCGTAGAATCCGGCCTTCCGGTCCTCGAAATAGTGCTGCAGTGTCAGGCCGATGGTGCGGAAGGCGATTTCCTTCCAGGGGATGGCGGTTTCTTCGAAGAGCCGGACCTCCAGGGACTCCTGGCCGGGCGCGAAATCCAGATCGAGCAGCCGTGCCCGGTAGAGGATATGCACCTGGTTGATGTGCGGCACGTTGATGAAGGTGAACATCTCGCCGATCTCGACCCGCGCGCAGGCCTCCTCCAGGGTTTCCCGCGCTGCCGCCTCGGCGGTGGTCTCGGCGTTTTCCATGAAGCCGGCCGGCAGCGTCCACAAGCCTGAGCGCGGTTCGATGGCGCGGCGGCACAGCAGGATCTTGTCTTCCCATTCGGGAATGGCGCCGATCACCAGCTTCGGGTTCAGGTAATGGATGGTGCCGCAGCGCTCGCACACGTGGCGCGGCAGGGTGTCGCCTGCCGGGATCTTCAGGCCGACCGGGGCACCGCAGTGGCTACAGTAATTCATCGGGCTATTCTACCTTCATGGCGGATTCCTAAAGAAACCGGCCAGCCGGCCGTAAAACCCTGGGTAGGCATTTTGCAGCCTGTTTCCAGACCGAATCAGACCACAGCCCAATCCGTCCATGATCCCGATGGATCTCTCCAAATTCGAGAAACTGAAAGCCTCCGGCAACCTGCCCTCGCCCAAGGGGGTGGCCCTGGCCATCATGCGCCTGACGCAGAAGGAAGATGCCTCCATGGCCGAGCTGGCGCGGATCATCAAGTCCGATCCCGCCTTCGTCGGCCGGCTCATCAAGGCCGCCAATTCCGTAAACGCCAACCCCGGTCGCCCCGTCGTTTCGGTGCAGGAAGCCCTGGTCGTGCTCGGCATGCCGGCAGTGCGCAACCTGGCGCTGGGGTTCTCGCTCCTGTCGCAATACAAGGATGGCGCCTGCAAGGGTTTCGATTACCCGCACTTCTGGACGGCATCGCTTGCCTGCGGCATCGCCCTGCAGGAACTGACCCTGCGCACGCGCGCGGCGCAGGCCGAAGAGGCGTTTTCCGTCGGACTGCTGGCCCGGGTCGGCGAGCTGGCCCTGGCGACTTTGTATCCGGAGGACTATTCCGCTGTCCTGCGCGTGGCGTCGAAAGCCCGCCAGGCCGACCTGGCCGGCCTGGAAGCGGAGCGGTTCGCCATGAATCACCGCGACCTGACGGTCGCCATGCTGTCGGACTGGGGGCTGCCGAAGATCTTCTGCGACATCGTGCTTGCCCACGAGCGATGCGACGAGACGGTTTTTTCAAGAAGCAGCCGCGAGTATGCGCTGGTCCAGTCGCTTGCGCTTTCGCGCCTGATCGCCGACATCTGCATTGCCGACGAGGCAGGGCGGGCGGCAACCCTGCCGCGCCTGTTCGTGCTGGGCGCACGCCTGTCGATCGAGAACGGCGACCTCATCCAGCTATGCGATGGCGTCGTGGCGGAGTGGCGTGAGTGGGCCGCCATCCTCAACGTGGCCGCATCGCCCTTGCCGAGTTTCGATCAACTGGCCAACTCGACGGCGGAGGAGGAGGAAATCCCTGCGAAGGGGTCAGGACCGTCCCGTCTGCGTGTTCTGGTGGCGGATGCCGAGCGGGAGGTCCGCGCCTTGGCGCGCACGACACTGGAACAGGAAGGCTTTGAGGTTGTCGAGGCGGCCGACGGACAGGAGGCGCTGCACCTTGCCCTGGAAGTCCAGCCGCACGTCCTCGTCACTGCCCGCAGCCTGCCGCAGCCGGATGGCCTCGAGGTCACCCGGGCATTGCGCGAGACGCGCCTGGGGCGCGGCATGTACATCCTGATGCTGACGGCGCACGAAAGCGGGGAGACGCTGGCCAGGGGTTTCGAAATCGGCGTGGACGACTATCTGGCCAAGCCCATCGAGCCGCGCCTGCTGGCGGCGCGCTTGCGCGCGAGCCGGCGCATCGTGCATCTGCATCAGGAGATTGAACACGACCGCGAGGAGTTGCGCCGTTTCGCCGCGGAACTGTCGATCTCCAACCGCCGGCTGCAGGAGGCGGCGCTGACCGACGACCTGACCGGGCTGCCCAACCGCCGCCACGCCATGGCGCACATGGAGCAGGAGTGGGCGGCCAGCGTGCGCAACAAGCGGCCGCTGGCCTGCATGGTGATCGACCTCGACCAGTTCAAGCAGGTCAATGACGCCAACGGACACGATATCGGCGACGCCTACCTGAAGCAGGTGGCGTCGACCGTTCGCGGCGCGGTGCGCAGCCAGGACGTGGTGTGCCGCACGGGCGGCGACGAATTCCTGGTCATCTGCCCGGACACCCCATTGCAGGCGGCGCTGGCCTGCGCCGAACGCATACGGCATGCCGTCGAGCAGACGCCCGTGAAGGTGGGCGATCAGCGCCTGAAGGCCGGCATGAGCGCGGGCGTGGCGGTGCGCGAGGCATCCATGGCCAATGTCGACGCGCTGATAAAACGCGCCGACGAGGGCGTTTATCTTGCCAAGCAGCAGGGCGGGAATCGGATCGCCTCGCCGCAGTTCCAAGCAAGCCCTTGAGCCCAAAGTGTTAAATATTTAACGCAAGCTCCCTAAAGTTTCCATCCGCTCAGCCGTTTACCGGTCAACCCCGACGTATCGCTATTATTCGGACAAGACCGGACCGTGATGGAACGCGCGAACATGAACATGTTGTTGCGGGAACAGCCCATCAGCATGCTGATTGTGGATGACTCTGAGGACGACGCATTCCTGCTCTATTCGGAGCTGGCTTCGCGCGGCGCCAAGGTCGACTACAAGCGGGTCGACACCGGATCGGAGATGAGCGATGCGCTCAGTGCCGGCGACTGGGATGTCATCATCTGCGACCATTCCATGCCGGGCTTCGACGCCCTGACGGCGCTGGAGATCCTCAAGCAGAGCGGCAAGGACATTCCCTTCATCATCTACTCCGGCCACATCAGCGACCAGGCGGCCTATTCGGCGATGGGCGAGGGGGTGAACGACTATATCCAGAAGGGCAATTTCGCGCGGCTGATTCCCGTCATCGAGCGCGAGCTGAAGGGGGCGGCGGCGCGCAGCGCGGTGCGGCAGGCCGACACGCGCATCATGGAGCTGGCCTATTTCGACAAGCTGTCGAACCTGCCCAACCACAATTATTTTTGCGCCCGCGTCACCGAGTGCATCGGCGAATGCGAATCGCTTGGCAAGACGCCCTGCGGCACGCTGCTCTACATCGATCTCGACCGCTTCCTGCGCATCAACAGTTCCTTCGGCTACGAGGCCGGCAACGAGATCCTGCGCCAGGCGGCGGCCAGGCTGAAGGAGTGCGCCGCCGAGTCCGGCGCCATCCTGGCCCGCTTCGGCGGCGACGAGTTCGGCATCTTCTATCCCGGCCTGACCGACAGGATCGCGGTGCAGAATTTCGCGGAATGGCTGAAACAGGCCTTCGAGGCGCCGTTCGTGCACGCCGGCATCGAGCTGTATCTGACCTGTTCCATCGGCGTTGCACTGGTACCGGAAGACGGCCGCCAGGTGTATGACCTCCTGATGAACGCCGAGACGGCCATGGCCAACGCCAAGCGCGGCGGCGGCAACGGCTATCGTTTCTACGTGCGGGAGATGAACGCCACCTCGGCCGAGCGCATCGCCATGGAAAGCGAACTGCGCCATGCGATCGAGCGCAACGAACTGTTCCTGCAATTCCAGCCCTGTGTCGATGCCGCCGCCCTGAATACCGTCGGCGCCGAGGCGCTGGTGCGGTGGCGGCATCCCGAACGCGGCCTCATTCCGCCCGACCGCTTCATCCCCATCGCCGACGAGTCGGGGCTGATCGTCGATATCGGCGAGTGGGTGCTGCGCCAGTCCTGCCGCCAGGCCAAGGCCTGGCACGACCAGGGGTTTACCGACTTGTCGATCTCGGTGAACGTGTCCGCCGTGCAGTTTGCCCAGCCGCGCCTGCTCGACATCGTCAATCGCGCCCTGGCGGACTCCGGCCTGCGGCCGCAGGCCCTGACGCTGGAAATCACCGAATCGGTGGTCATGCACGATGCCGAGTCCGCCGTCGGCATGCTGCGGGCGCTCAAGCACATGGGCGTGAAGCTCTCCATCGACGACTTCGGCACGGGATATTCCTCGCTGTCCTATCTGAAGCGTTTCCCGATCGACATCCTCAAGATCGACAAATCCTTCGTCAGCGCAGTCGGCATCAACGACGAGGATACGGCCATCGTGCATACCATCATGGCACTGGCGAAAAGCCTGCGCCTCATGACCATCGCCGAAGGCGTGGAAACGGCTCGCCAGGTCGAACTGCTGCAGAAGGCGCAATGCGACCGCTTCCAGGGTTTCCACTTCAGCAGGCCGGTCGACAGCGAAGTCCTGACCGAGCGGCTGGTGGGGGAACAAATCAAGGGAAGAGCCGTCCTCCACTAGTTCGCCGGCTGTAACCTGCTGGCCAATAAGAGAATATTTTTTTCAAAAAATTCCTAAAGTTTTTCCCGGACTTGCCGTAACAAAACGTAAGAAGCGAAAAGTCCGCCCATGTAGGAATAGTTCCTACAGGACGGATTGCCTCCTTTCGTACGACAAATACGGAGGGCGGCCGATTTTGCCGGCGGCGCATCGGCTGCAGAATTCGTTCAACAAAGGCACCAGGGGGTGCCGGGCCATCCAGCCAACGGGTGGCTCCAATGAGCGGAGGAGCGCAAACATGAGCAGTGCCGATACCTACAACGAAATCAAGGAACTGAACCTGACTTACCTGATGCTGGCCCAGCAACTGATCCGGGCCGATCGCGAAACCGCCCAGTATCGCCTGGGCATCGGTGCCGACATGGCCGACGTGATCGAGCGCCTGACACCCGGGCAGGTGCTGAAGATGGCCGGCTCGAACATGGTCCTGTGCCGCTTCCGCTTCGACGACAAGCTGCTGCTCGGACTGCTCTCCAGCCATGAGCGGGATCGCGGCACGGCGCATACGCATGCCGCCATCCTGGCTTCCGCCAAGCCGGTCGAGGCGATTGCCTGAGCCGGCCATGCGAAACAAGAGCGTCGTCACCGAAGCGCAGGAAATCCAGCTCGCCGCCGAACTGATCCGCCTGGGCGCGCGCCTGCAGCTCCTCGAAGCCGAAACCAACCTTTCCCGCGAACGCCTGCTCAAGCTGTACAAGGAAGTGAAGGGCGTCTCGCCGCCGAAGGGCATGCTGCCGTTCTCGACGGACTGGTTCCTCACCTGGCAGCCGAACGTGCATGCCTCGCTGTTCATGTCCTTCTACCAGTTCATGCTCGGCAACACCGAACTGCGCGGCCTGAAGGCCGTCGTCAAGGGCTACCGCCTGTATCTCGAGCACATCGAGCTGCATGGGCTGGAGTGCGTGCTCTCGCTGACCCGCGCCTGGACGCTGGTGCGATTCTTCGACGCCGACATGCTGAAAATGGCGCAGTGCAAGGACTGCGGCGGCCATTTCGTCGCCCATGCCCTCGACCTGACCCAGGATTACGCCTGCGGCCTGTGCCATGTGCCGGCCCGGGCGGGCAAGACCAAGCGCAACGCGGAAGCGGCCGCGATGACCGTTTGAAGACCGTCTGACCTCCTCCTTGCTCTGCAAGGGGACTCGCGCCGCCCGGCCTCTCCAATTCCGGGCGGCTTTTTTTTGTCCCGCTCAAGTTCCGCGGCGGCAGGCCGATATCCGAAGCATGCCTGTCAAGCTCATCGCCCCCCTGCGGGAGCTGAATATCAACTAAAAACAGAGAGATGCGGGGATGCTCGTAATCATCGGTTATGTCGTGGTGCTCGGCGCCGTGTTCGGCGGTTTCGTCATGGCCGGCGGGCATGTCGCCGCGCTGTTCCAGCCGGTCGAACTGCTCATGATCGGCGGCTCGGCCCTCGGCGCCTTCTTCGTCGCGAATACGCCGAAGACCATCAAGGCCACGTTGAAGTCCCTGCCGGGCCTGCTCAAGGGGTCCAAGTTCACCAAGGCCCTGTACATCGACCTGCTGTCCATGCTGTACGAGATCCTGGCCAAGGTGCGCAAGGAAGGCCTGATGTCCATCGAATCGGACGTGGAGAATCCGGAAGCGAGCCCGATCTTCTCGAAGTATCCGCACATCCAGAACGATCACCACGCCATGGAGTTCCTCACCGACTACATGCGCATGATGGTCGGCGGCAACCTGAATGCCTTCGAGATCGAGAACCTGATGGACAACGAGATCGAGACCCACCACCACGAAGGCGAGATCCCGGTGCATGCGCTGTCGAAGCTGGCGGACGGCCTGCCGGCCTTCGGCATCGTCGCGGCGGTGATGGGCGTGGTGCACACCATGGAATCGGTCGGCATTCCGCCGGCCGAGCTGGGCAAGCTGATCGCCGCCGCCCTGGTCGGCACCTTCCTCGGCATCCTGCTCTCCTACGGCTTCGTCGCGCCGCTGGCCTCGCTGCTGGAGCAGAAGCTGCACGAGGCGACCAAGATGCTCCAGTGCATGAAGGTCACGCTGCTCGCCAGCATGAACGGCTATGCACCGCAGGTGGCGGTGGAGTTCGGGCGCAAGGTGCTCTACTCGACCGAGCGGCCGGGTTTCCGCGAGTTGGAGGACGAGGTCAAGCAGAGGAAAAACAGGTGAGCGACGAGACCCAGCGGCCGATCGTCGTCAAACGGATCAGGAAGGGCGGCGGCGGGCATCATGGCGGCGCCTGGAAGATCGCCTATGCCGATTTCGTCACGGCGATGATGGCCTTCTTCCTGCTCATGTGGCTGCTCGGCTCGACCACCAAGGGCGACCTGAAGGGCATCGCCGACTACTTCGCGACGCCGCTGAAGGTCGCCATGCAGGGCGGCTCCGGTACCGGCGACGCGTCCAGCGTCCTGCAGGGCGGCGGCATGGACCTCACGCGCATCGCCGGCCAGGTCAAGGCCGGCCAGACCAAGACCGAGAAGAAGACCTACGATCCGCGCGCCCTGCAGGCGGAACTGGAGCGCAAGGAACGGGAGAAGCTGGACGAGCTGAAGAAGAAGATCGAGAAGGCGATCGAGGCCAATCCCTCCCTGCACCAGTACCAGAAGCAGCTGGTCCTCGACATCACCAACGAGGGTCTGCGCATCCAGATCGTGGACGAAAAGAACCGGCCGATGTTCGACCTGTCCAGCGCCGAGCTGAAGCCCTACATGCGCGACATCCTGCGCGAGATCGGCCGTTCGCTCAACGAGGTGGACAACCGCATCTCCCTCTCCGGCCATACCGACGCCAAGCCCTTCGCCGGCGGCGACAAGGGCATCGGCAACTGGGAGCTGTCCGCCAGCCGCGCGAATGCCTCGCGGCGCGAGCTGGTCGCGGGGGGCATGGCCGACGGCAAGGTGATCCGCGTCGTCGGCCAGGCCTCGACGGTGCTCTTCGATCCGGCCGATCCGTTCAATCCGCAGAATCGCCGCATCGGCATCATCGTCCTCAACAAGAAGACCGAGGAAGCCATCCTGCGCGACGGCAAGCTGCCCGGGACGAATGCAGCGGAAGGGGACGGGTCCCCGGCGGGGCCGGCGACGAAGCCGGCCGACTGATCCTTCGCGAAAGCAAGCCGCCATGCCGCTCGACATGACCCAGTTCCACCCGGTCTTCTTCGAGGAGACAGCCGAGCATCTGTCGACGATGGAACTGCTGCTGCTCCATCTCGACCCGGAGAACCCCGATCCGGCGCAGCTCGAGGATCTCGGCCGCGCGGCCCATTCGATCAAGGGTTCCGGCGGCACCTTCGGCTTCCGCGACATGGCGATCCTGGCGGAAGAGGCCGAGGCGATCATCGAGGGCGTGCGCAAGGGGAAGCGACGGCTGACCGCGGACCTCGTGCGCGCCTTGCGCGAAGCCTGCGGCGCGCTCAAGTCGCTGCTCGCCGGCTATCGCGGCGAAGGTGCCGCGGCGCAGGACGCCGCGGCGAGCGTGACCGCACTGCTGCGCGGTTTTTCCAGGGAGCCGCCGGCGGCTCCCGCGCGGAACGGAAAAGTCAGTCTGCCGGAGACGGCGCCGGATGCGTCCCTCCTCGCCGGCGAGTTGCGCGAACTGGCGCAGCGCACGGCCGCGGCGTCCGGCGAGGTCATGGCGCTGGTCGAAGCCGCCGGTGCCGGCGGCCTGCACGAGGTGACCGGCGCGGTTCGCGAACTGGGCGAGGCGATCGAGCGCCATGCCGCCCTTGCCGAGCAGGCAGCCGACAACGCCGAATCGCTGCGCGAATCCTTCCGCGTCCTGGTCAAGGCGATCGCCGGCCTGGCGCTGTCGCAGCCGGCCAGGCGTCCGTCGTCCGTCCGCCCGCGTCCCCTGCCCAAGTTCCGCCGCACGTCCGGCACGACCGGGAGCGACCAGGAATGGCCGGAATTCTGAATCCCGCCCGCCCGCGCAGCCGCCATGTCGAATAGCGGGAAAACGCAATCGCTGCGCGAGTTCGAGTTCACGGCGGCCGATTTCGAGCGCGTGCGCAGGCTCCTTCACGAGCATGCCGGCATCGCCCTGTCCGCGGCCAAGCAGGACATGGTCTACAGCCGCCTGGCGCGGCGGCTGCGGGTCTGCGGCGACCGCAGCTTCGCCCAGTACCTGGCGCGCCTGGAGCGCAAGGACGCCCGGGAGTGGGAGGCGTTCATCAATTCGCTGACGACCAATCTGACCTCCTTCTTCCGCGAGGCCCACCACTTCGAGAGCCTGTCCCGCCACCTCAAATCCATCGCGGAAAAGCGCACCATCAAAATCTGGTGCAACGCGGCGTCGACCGGCGAGGAGCCCTATTCGATCGCCATGACCGCGGCGGAGGCGTTCAACACTCCGGCGCCGCCCGTGTCGATCATCGCCAGCGACCTCGACACCCAGGTGCTGGCGCAGGCCGAGCGCGGGATCTATCCGGCCGAGCGCGTGGCGAAACTGGCGCCGGAGCAGGTCTCGCGCCACTTCCTCAAGGGGAACGGCGTACCGGAGGGCAGCGTGCAGGCGAAGCCGGAACTGCGGCGGCTGATCACCTTCCGCCGCATCAACCTGCTCGAGGCCGGCTGGCCGGTGCAGGGACCGCTGGACGCGATCTTCTGCCGCAACGTGATGATCTATTTCGACAAGAAAACCCAGTACGACGTCCTCAAGCGCTTCGTGCCGCTGCTGCGCGAGGATGGGCTGCTTTTCGCCGGGCACTCCGAGAGCTTCCTGCATGCCACCGACCTGTTCCGTTCCCTCGGAAGGACGACGTATGAACGCGCCGACCGCCGCCGCTGAAGGAACGTCCGCCGGCAGGACCAAGGTACTCATCGTCGACGACTCGCCGATGATGCGGCGGCTGCTGGCCGACATCGTCAATGGGGCGGGCGACATGCGCGTCGTCGGCACGGCGGCCGATCCCATCGCCGCGCACGAGATGATCAAGTCGCTCGAGCCCGACGTGCTGACCCTGGACGTCGAGATGCCGAAGATGAACGGCATCGAGTTCCTGCGCCGCCTGATGCGCTTCCGGCCGATGCCGGTGGTGATGGTTTCCTCGTTTACCGAGGCGGGTTCCGAGCAGACCCTGAAGGCGCTCGAACTCGGCGCCGTCGACTTCGTCGCCAAGCCGGCGCAGGCCCTGAAGGCCGCGACGGCGGATTTTGCCGGCGAACTGCGCGACAAGATCCGTAGCGCCCGCGCCAGCCGCGCACCGGCGTCCGCCAGGGCGGCGGTCGAGCGCCGGCCACCGGCGCCGCCCAGCATGGCGGTTGTCCGTCCGGACTGGCGCCCCGCGCCGGGGGACCTGATCGTGATCGGCGCGTCCACCGGCGGCACCGAGGCGCTCAAGGAGGTCCTGATCGCCCTGCCGGAGAATGCGCCGGGCATCCTCATCGTCCAGCACATGCCGCAATCGTTCACCGGCTCCTTCGCCAGGCGGCTGGACAGCCTGTGCCGGATCCATGTCAAGGAGGCCGAACACGGCGAGCGCGTCAAGCCGGGCACCGCCTACGTCGCGCCCGGGCATTCCCACCTGCTGGTGCGGAAAAGCGGCGCCGGCTACCAGACCGAGCTGTCCCAGGCCGAGCCGGTCAATCGCCATCGTCCCTCGGTGGATGTCCTCTTCCGATCGGCCGCCGCCGTGGCCGGCCATCACGCCATCGGCGTCATCCTGACCGGGATGGGCAAGGATGGCGCCGCGGGCATGCTGGACATGAAGCGCGCCGGCGCCTGGAACCTCGCCCAGGACCAGGCCTCCTGCGTCGTCTTCGGCATGCCGCGCGAGGCGGTGGCCCTGCGGGCGGTGGACGAGGTGGCCCCCCTGTCCGAGATCGGCGCGAAGCTGATGGCGCGGCTGTATGCGGCCGGGCACGCCTGATCCGCCCGCATCACCTATCGCTAATGTTATAGGCCGGCCCTAAAGCTCCCGTCCCTCCCTGCCGATATTGGAATCATGCCGCCCGCACCGCCGGCCAGAACTTTCCGGCGGGTCAGGCGACGCGAACTTCTTATTACAAGACCGGCGCCAAAGGCACCTGGTGCACGATCTCCCGAGATAAAGGAGCACGGTCATGAATCACACTGGCACGACGGCTCGCATCATGATGGGTTTTATCCTGCTCGGCCTTTTCGTTTCGGGAGGCGCGATGCTGGCCACGCATTTGTCCGGCACCCCGCTGGGCTGGGGCCTGGCGTTCTACCATGCGGCGGCGGGCCTGGCGGCCTGCATGGCGCCGTTCCTCGTTTTGCGGCGCAGCCTGCTCGACCCGCTGTCGGATTTGCGGCGGGCGATCCAGGCGACCCGGAGCGACGGCGACCTGTCGCGCCGCGCGCCGCTGGCCGGCAGCGCGGCCACCGTGGAGACGGCGAAGGCCTTCAACGACCTGATGGAAAGCTTCCAGGGCATCATCGGCAAGGTCTGCTTCAACTCGAAGCAGGTCGAGGAGGCCGCCGAGATCCTGATCGCCGAGGCGAAGAAGGTCGCCGGCGGCTCGGACCAGCAGCGCGGCGCCGCCGAGGCCACCATGCATGCCATGGAGGAAATGAACATCGGCATCAACCAGGTGGCGGAGAACGCCGAAATGACGGCGGCCAACGCCCAGTCGGCGCGGGAATTGTCGAAGAAGGGCGCCGAGATCGTCGATCGCGCTTCCGCCGAAATCGAGCGCATCGCCCGTTCCGTCGAGCAGTCCGCCCAGGTCGTGTCGGCGCTGGGCGAGCGCTCGCAGGCCATTTCCGGCATCGTGCGGGTGATCCACGACATCGCCGACCAGACCAACCTGCTGGCCCTGAATGCCGCCATCGAGGCGGCGCGGGCCGGCGAGCAGGGCCGCGGCTTCGCCGTCGTCGCCGACGAGGTGAGGAAGCTCGCCGAGCGCACCACCGCCGCCACCGGCGAGATCGGCGCCATGATCGGCGCCATCCAGAGCGAGACGCAAACGGCCATCCAGAGCATCCAGCAGGGCAGCACTCAGGCGCGTTCCGGCGCCGATCTGGCGCGCCAGGCCGCGGAATCGCTGCAGCAGATCAACTCTGGCGCGCAGGAGACGATGGAGAAGGTCGAGGCCATCGCCAGCGCCATCCAGCAGCAGAGCGCCAACGGCCAGAACATCACCACGCATGTGCAGGACATCCTCAAGATGGCCGAGGACAACAACGCCACCGCCGCCCGCACCCTGGTGGAGGCCGGCCAGCTCGACACCCTGGCCCTCAACCTCAAGGAAGTCGGCAACGTCTTCAAGCTGGGCGAGCGCGGCCAGCAGGCGATGGATATCCACAGCCGCATGCCGGCCGTGGCGCAGAAGGCGGCCCAGGACATCGGCCGGGCGCTGGAGGACGCGGTGCGGGCCGGGCAGGTCAAGCTCGACGATCTGTTCGACCACAACTACGTGCCGATCCCGAACACCAAGCCGCAGAAGTACACCACCAAATTCGATGCGCTGACCGACAAGCTCTTCCCGCCGATCCAGGAGCCGATCCTGGAGGCCCACAAGGAGTCCACCTATGCCGGCGCGGTGGACCTCAACGGCTACTTCCCGACGCACAACAAGCGCTTCTCCAAGCCGCTGACCGGGGACGAGAAGGTGGATTTCGTCAACAACCGCACCAAGCGCCTGTTCAACGATCCGGTCGGCAAGCGCTGCGGCAGCCACGAGCAGGCCTTCCTGCTGCAGACCTACCGCCGCGACACCGGCGAGATCATGCACGACCTGTCGGTGCCGATCTACGTGCAGGGCCGCCACTGGGGCGGCTTCCGCCTCGGCTACCGCACCGAATAAGCATTCCAGAACGATTTCAGGGAGAAGCCAGTCATGTCAAACCTGTTCGCGGCACTCATCCGGCCTTCGGTCGCCTTCATGGAAAGCCTGCGCCTGCGCACGAAATTCATCGTCGCCGGCATCGCCGCCGGCGTCGTCGTCGCCTACCTTTTCTTCAACACGACGCCCGGCAGCACGCGCATGATCGTGGCGGTCGTCGGCCTGGCCCTGACCGGCTACCTGTCGCTGGGCGCCTATGTCTCCGTGCTGGGGGCGGTGCGCAAGGTGGTCGAGGGCGGCAAGCAGATCGCGGCGGGCGACCTCACCGTGCGGGTGAATCTGCAGTCGAAGGACGAATACCGCGAAATCGGCGAAGCCTTCAATGCCGTCGCGCAGTCCCTCAGCGGCGTCATCCAGCGCATCCAGGCCAGCGCCGGCCAGCTCGAGCATGCCTCCGTCAGCCTGGCCGAGGCGACCCGCCGCATCAGCGACAGCACGCAGCAGCAAGGTGCGGCGGTGTCTTCGGTGGTGAGCACGGTCGACCAGGTCAACGCGCTGGTGCAGAAGGTCGCCGGCAACGCGCAGGAAGTCGGCGAGCTGTCCGCCGCCGCCCGCGACAAGACCAGCGAGGGCAACGAGAGCCTGTCGAGCATGATCGGCGAGATCGACCTCATAGAGGAAGCGGTGTCCGACATCGAGCGCCACGTCGACGCCTTCATCGCCGACACCCGCTCCATCACGGAAATGACGCGCCAGGTGAAGGACATCGCCGACCAGACCAACCTGCTGGCGCTGAACGCCGCCATCGAGGCGGCGCGCGCCGGCGAGCAGGGGCGCGGCTTCGCGGTGGTGGCCGACGAAGTCAGGAAGCTTGCCGAGAAATCCGCCCATGCGGCGGCCGAGATCGACACGGTGACGCACGCCCTGGGAGGCAAATCGGCGGACGTCGAGGGCGCGATCCGGCGCGGCCGGGAATCCCTCCGGGCCGGGCAGGAGAACATGGAAACCGTCGCCATCGTGCTGTCGGAAGCGAGCAGCTCGGTGGCCCGCACCAGCGCCGGCATGGCGGCGATCTCGAGTTCGGTCGAGGAACAGACCGCCGCCAGCCAGGGCATCACCCAGAACGTCGAGCAGATTGCCCGGATGGCCGGCGAGAACGCCT
Source organism: Denitratisoma sp. (assembly GCA_032027165.1). Taxonomy (NCBI): domain Bacteria; kingdom Pseudomonadati; phylum Pseudomonadota; class Betaproteobacteria; order Nitrosomonadales; family Sterolibacteriaceae; genus Denitratisoma; species Denitratisoma sp. The sequence goes on from JAVSMO010000001.1 coordinate 425,544, forward strand.
CCGAGGCGAGCCGGGTGAACCAGCAAGCCGTCGAACTTGAAAAGCTCTCTCGCGACCTGGGCCAGGCCGTGAGGGGGTTCCACACCTGATGCATTCACCGATGCATTAACCGCAGCAAGCGCCTGACACATGCCGTGAACCCGCAAGGAAAGGAATGCCTGCAATGAAAATCGCAACGAAGTTGTATCTGCTGGTCGGGCTGCTGCTCGGCCTGTCCGTCCTGATCGGCAGCCTGGGACTCTACGGCATGAAGGTCGCCGTGGGCGGGCTCGAGACGGTCTATCACGACCGGGTCGTGCCGCTGCGCAGCATCAAGGACATCGCCGACGCATACGCCGTCAGCATCGTCGATGTCACCCACAAGGTGCGCAACAACGGCATGAGCCCGCAGGAGGGATTGAGCAGCGTCGAGCGCGCCGAGAAACTGATCGCCGACAACTGGAAGGCCTTCCAGGCTTCGGCGCATGAAGAAGAGGAGAAGGCGCTGGTGGCCGAGATCGAGCCGCGCATGCAGGTTGCCGACGTGGCCGTCGCCAGGCTGAAGACGCTGCTGCGCGACGCAGCCGCTTCGGAGATCGCCACCTTTGCGGCCTACGAACTGTATACGTCCATCGATCCGGTGTCCGAGTCCTTCGCCAAGCTGGTGACGGTGCAGCTCGACATTGCGAAGAGGGAATACGAACGGGGCGATGCGGCCTATGCCGGCATGCGCAATGCGACCATCGTGCTGATCCTCGCCGGCCTGATGGCCGGCTTCGGCGTCGCCGTCTGGGTGATCCGGCGCTCGGTGCAACAGCCGCTGGCCCAGGCCCAGGACATTGCCCGCGAGATTGCCGGCGGCAACCTGGCCGTTGCGATTCCCGACGACCGGCGCGACGAGATGGGCGTTCTCCTCCGGTCGATGACGGGCATGCGCGACGGCCTGCGCCGGATGGTCTCCGACCTGAAGGCCAACGCCGAGGGGGTGGCTTCGGCGGCGGAGCAGCTCTCATCGAGTTCGGCCCAGGTGGCCGCCGCCACGGCGCACCAGTCGGAAGCGGCCAGTTCGATGGCGGCGGCCGTGGAAGAGATGACCGTTTCCGTCAACCATGTTGCCGACAGCGCGCGGGAGGCGCGCAGCGTGACGGCGAGCACGGGCGAGGAGTCGCGGAATGGCAACCGGGTGATCCAGGAAACCGCGGCGGAGATGCAGAAGATCACCGACACCATGGCCGAGGCGGCCCTGACCATCCAGGCGATGGGGGACAGCTCGCAGCGGATCTCCGGCATCGTTCAGGTGATCAAGGACGTGGCCGACCAGACCAACCTGCTGGCGCTGAATGCCGCCATCGAGGCGGCGCGCGCCGGCGAGCAGGGCCGCGGCTTCGCGGTGGTGGCCGACGAGGTGAGGAAGCTGGCCGAGCGCACCACGGCGGCCACCGGCGAGATCGGCGCCATGATCGGGGAAGTGCAGGCGAACGCCCAGGCGGCGGTCGGCACCATGCAGCAGGCGGTTTCCCGGGTCGGGGAAGGCGTCGGACTGACGCAGAAGGCGAGCGCGTCGATGCAGGAGATCAGTGCCGGCGCCGAACGGGTGGTGGCGGCCGTCAGCGAGATTTCCAACGCCCTGAAGGAGCAAAGCGTGGCGAGCAACGAGATTGCCGCCAGCGTGGAGAAGATCGCCCAGATGTCGGAGGAGAACAGCGCCGCCACGAAGGAGGCGGCCGGCACGGCAAAACGGCTCGAAAAACTGGCCGCCAGCACCCGCGAGGCGGTGTCGAGCTTCAGGTTATGAGCGGAGACGGGCCTTAAGTGGCCTTAAGTCCTGGCGCCGGCGGCCGATAAATCACCCAGCAGCCTGCAAGTGCCCCCTGGCCCGGGTTGGGGTCGGGCGCGCGAAAAGGAGAAAAAATGTCGGAACTGATGAAGAACATCGATGCACGGGCCAAGCTGGCCGGCACCAACAAGCTTGAACTGCTGCTGTTCTCGCTGGGCGTCGACAGCCGGACCGGCAGGCGGGAAACCTTTGGAATCAACGTGTTCAAGGTGCGGGAGGTGATGCGCACSCCGCCGATCACCGCYGCSCCCGACATGCCGGATGCCGTCGAGGGCATGGTCAGCCTGCGCGGCGCCCTGGTGCCGGTGGTGGATCTGGGCAAGTACGCCCATGTCGCCACCGAGCAGCCGCGCGAGATCATGATCGTCACCGAATACAACGGCCGCACCCAAGGCTTCCTGGTCGAGGCGGTCGACACCATCCTGCGCCTGGACTGGGCGCAGATGAAGGTGCCCCCGGAAATGATGACGGCGCGCATGGGCGGCCTGGTCACGGCCATCACGGAACTGCAGGACGGCCGCCTGGTCATGCTGCTCGACGTCGAGAAGGTCCTTTCGGAGACGACGCATTTCGACGACGACCTGCTCTACCGCGACATCAAGCCGATCGGCCGCAGCGATGCCCTGGTCGTCTTTGCCGACGACTCCTCGGTGGCGCGCAAGCAGGTGCAGACGACGCTGGAGCGGATGGGCGTCAAGTACCTCGCCGCGATCAACGGCAAGCGCGCCTGGGAGGAGCTGCAGAAGCTCGCCGGCTACGCCGAGGCCACCGGCCGCCCGGTGCGCGAAGTGGTGAGCCTGGTGCTCACCGACATCGAGATGCCGGAGACCGACGGCTACATGCTGACCAAGCTGATCAAGAGCGATGCGCGCTTCGCCGGCATACCCGTGCTGATGCATTCCTCGCTCTCCGGCATGTCCAACCAGCAGCTGGGCAAGTCGGTGGGCGTGGACGAATACGTCTCGAAATTCGAGCCGCAGCAGCTGGCGGCCTCGATCACCCGGCTGCTGCAACAGCCCTCCGTCAAGGCGGCCGCCTGAGCGACCGCACGAACGACAAGGATATGACGATGGATCGAGCAGACAACTCGCTACTGGAAAGCGTGGATGCGCGCACCCGGCTGGCCGGTTCCAACCGCATGGAGATCCTGCTGTTCTCGCTCGGCACCAGCGAAATCTTCGGCATCAACGTCTTCAAGGTGCGCGAAGTCACCCGCACGCCGATGATCACCCGTTCGCCGAACATGCCGTCCGGCGTCGAAGGCCTGATCTCGCTGCGCGGCAACGTGATCCCGGTCGTCTCGCTGGGCCGGGTGCTCAACCTCGCCGGCGCGCCGCAGGAACTGGGCGGCACCATGATGGTGACCGAGTACAACAAGCGCACCCTGGGCTTCCTGGTGAACGATGTCGACCGCATCATCCGCGTCGAGTGGGACAAGGTGCGCGCCCCCGAGGGGCTGGTGTCCTCCAGCCAGAGCTTCATCACGGCGATCACCGAGCTGCCGCCCGACTCCGGGGCGGGCCAGCCCGGCCGCCTGGTGTCGATCCTCGACGTCGAGCAGATCATGGCCTCGACCTTCGGCGAGCCGCCGGTGGTCAGCCTGGCACCGGTGCAGGACGACATCGAACACCACATCTTCTTCGTCGACGATTCCGCCGTGGCGCGCAAAAAGATCACCGAGGTGCTCGACCAGCTCGGCGTCAGGCACAAGCACGCCCTCAACGGACTCGAGGCCTGGACGCGCCTGTCCGGCATGGCCTCCCACGCCCAGCAGACCGGCGGCAGCGTGGCGGACGAACTGGACATCATCCTGGTCGATGCCGAAATGCCGGAAATGGACGGCTACGTGCTGACCCGCCACATCAAGAGCGACCCGCGCTTCGACGGCATCCCGGTGGTCATGCATTCCTCGCTGTCCTCGGAAGCCAACCGCGCCATGGGCAAGAGCGTCGGCGTGGATGCCTATGTCGCCAAGTTCGATGCCGAAATCCTGGCGGACACGCTGCGCCCGCTGTTGAGCAAGTCGCATGCACGCAAGGAGTGATAGGAGAAAGCCATGCCTGATATGAAGATGAAATTTCTCGTCGTTGACGATTTTTCGACCATGCGCCGCATCGTGCGCAACCTGCTCAAGGAGCTGGGCTTCCTCAACGTCGACGAGGCCGAGGACGGCGCCATCGCCTACGGCAAGCTGACCGGCGAGCATTTCGACTTCGTCGTCACCGACTGGAACATGCCGAACATGGACGGCCTCACCCTGCTCAAGCAGATCCGTGCCAATCCGCAGCTGAAGCACCTGCCGGTGCTGATGATCACCGCCGAGGCGAAGAAGGAGAACATCATCGCCGCCGCCCAGGAGGGCGCCAGCGGCTACATCGTCAAGCCCTTCACGGCGGCGACGCTCAACGAGAAGCTCAGCAAGATCTTCGAGAAACTCGAGAAGGAAGCCGCCTGAGGGCGCCGCTTCGCACGGGACGATACGGGAGAAGAAAATGTCCAAGCGATTCAAGTTCGACGATTCCGGCGATTCCGACGAACTCCAGGCTCTGTTCGACAGCATAGCCAAGCAACCGCCCGCGCGCCCGGCGCCCGCTCCGGCGAAGGAGCCGCATGTCGAGGTGGTCGGCGGCACCGCGGCGGCGGGCGACTCGCCCGAACTGGAGGCACTGTTCGACAGCGTGGCCGGCCAGGTGGCGCAGCCGGCCAGGGCGGCCGCCCCGGCGGGGGCCGACGCCGGCCACGGCTGCGACGCCCCGAAGGAAGCCCCCTTGGGGGACAACGTCTTCCAGCGCATCGGCCACATGACGCGCCAGTTGCACGACACGCTGCGCGAGCTCGGCTACAACCATGCGCTGGAAGAGGCGGCGAAGGCGATTCCCGACGCGCGCCAGCGCCTGGCCTACGTCGCCCAGATGACCGAGCAGGCGGCCAGCCGCGTGCTCAACGCCACCGACGTCGCGCGGCCGATCCAGGACGGCCTGCAGGCGCAGGCGGCCGCGCTGTCCGGCCGCTGGGACCGCCTGTTCGGCGGCGACCTGTCGGTCGACGAGTTCAAGGCGCTGGCCGGCGACACGCGCAGCTACCTTGCCGCGGTGCCGGCGCAGACCGCCGCCACCAACGACCAGCTCATGGAAATCATGATGGCGCAGGATTTCCAGGACCTCACCGGCCAGGTCATCAAGAAGGTCGTCGACCTGGCGCAGCGCATGGAATCCGAGCTGCTGCAGGTCCTGCTCGAAGCCATGCCGCAGGACATGAAGTTCGAAGCGCCCGAAGGATTGATGAACGGGCCGGTGGTGAACGCGGACGGGCGCACCGACGTCGTCGCCAACCAGGAGCAGGTGGACGACCTGCTGGAGAGCCTCGGCTTCTGATCGCCGCTTCCAACCGCCGTATCGCAGCGACTGACTTTTGGAGTGAATCATGAGCGACTTCTCGGGAATGGAAGAATTGCTGCAGGACTTCCTGGTCGAAGCCACCGACCTGCTGTCCGGAGTGGACAACAAGCTGGTCGACCTCGAGAAGAGCCCGCATGACCGCGGCCTCCTCAACGACATCTTCCGCGGCTTCCACACCATCAAGGGCGGCGCCGGCTTTCTCAACGCCACCGAGCTGGTCACGCTTTGCCACCTGACCGAGAACCTGTTCGACAAGCTGCGCAACGGCGAACTGGCGATCACCGCCGAGGCCATGGACGTCATCATGGCGGCGACGGGCACGGTGCGCGAGATGTTCCATTCCCTCGAGCAGGGCGTGCAGCCGCATGCCGCCGATGCCGGCCTGATCGCCAGCCTGAAGCAGGCCATCGCCGGCGAACTGGCGGCAGGTGCGCCGGCCGCTCCGGCCGCCCCCGCGGAGATGGCCGAAGCCCCGGGCGTGAAAACCACCGAGGGCGGCGCCCTCGACTGGAATGCGTATTACGCAGCCGTCACCGGCAAGGCGCCGGAGGTGCCGGCCGAGGCCGGCCGCGGCATTCCGCAGCCGCCCAAGCCGGACGAGGAGATCATCAAGGCGGCGATCGGCCGCCGCGCTTCCGACAAGCCCGGCTACAGCGGCCCGACGGGCCGGCGCGAGAGCGAGAAGACGCGCGACAACTCGATCCGCGTCGACACCTCGCGCCTCGACCAGGTGCTCAACCTGTCCGGCGAGATCGGCCTCACCAAGAACCGCCTGAACAGCCTGCGCACGGAAATCCTCAGCGGCATGACCGGCGCCGAGACGCTGCAGGCGCTGGATGCCGCCGTCGGCCAGCTCGACCTGCTGGTGTCCGACCTGCAGAACGCGGTGATGAAGACGCGCATGCAGCCGATCGGCCGCCTGTTCCAGAAATACCCGCGCATCGCCCGCGACCTCGCCCGCAACCTCGGCAAGGACGTCGAGCTGGTGCTGGCCGGCGAGGAGACCGAGATCGACAAGACGATGATCGAGGACCTGTCCGACCCGATCATCCACCTCATCCGCAACGCCGTCGACCACGGCATCGAGTCGCCCCTGGAGCGGCTCGCCGCCGGCAAGCCGGAGAAATCCGAGGTGCGCCTGGAGGCGCGCCAGGAGGGCGACCACATCGTCATCCTGGTGGCCGACGACGGCCGCGGCATGAACGCCGAGAAACTGCGCGCCAAGGCGCTGGAGAAGGGCCTCATCGGCAACGAAGAGGCCAACACCATGGACGAGCGCCAGAGCTTCAACCTGGTGTTCCTGCCCGGCTTCTCCACCGCCGCCAAGGTCTCCGACGTGTCCGGCCGCGGCGTCGGCATGGACGTGGTGCGCACCAACATCCAGAAGCTCAACGGCAGCATCGAGATCAAGTCGGAGCTCGGCAAGGGCACGACGTTCATCATCTCCCTGCCGCTGACGCTGGCCATCCTGCCGGTGCTGATCGTCAAGCTGGGCGAGCAGCCCTTCGCCGTGCCGCTGTCGATGGTGCGCGAGATCCTGCCCATCGTGCAGAGCGAGATCCAGGAGGTCGGCGGCCGCGCCACCATGGTCGTGCGCGGCGAAGTGCTGCCGGTCTATCCGCTCAGCTACCTGATCGGCTGGCCGCAGGAGGGCACGCCCGGCTATGGCGTGCTGATGCAGACGGCCGAGACCAGCTTCATCCTGGCGATCGACAACTTTGCCGGCCGCGACGACGCGGTGATCAAGTCGCTGGAAGGCTTCCGGCCGAAGGGCGTGGCCGGCGTCACCACGCTGGCGAACGGGCAGATCGTGCTGATCCTCGACGTCAAGGAGCTGCTGGGCGACCTCGGCGACAACCGCGGCGTGGCGCGACAGATATTCCTGCCGGGCAATGCGCTTGCCCTGGCGGCCTGAGGAGACCGGACATGGCCAACGCACGGGTTCGCGAGGACATGCCGGCGGAAGTGCCGGCCGACGCACAGGAGTTTGCGCTGCGCCTGATGCTGGAGGAAGCGCGGCAGATTGCCGCCCAGTCCCGGCTGCTGGCACTGAATGCCGCCTTCGAGTCGGCCGCGGCCTGCCGCGACGCCGCGGCCGCCGGCGAAATGGATGCGCTGGGCGCCTCGGCCGGACGCACGGCGGGCGAAATGGAAAGGATCGGCGCCGCCGTCGAACTGCTCATCGAGCAGATCCAGTCCGCCTCGGCCCTGTCGCAGCCGTTGTGATTAATCCGGGGGCGTGCTGAAATGACGCCACCACCCCGAGGAAATCCGGACTTGTCCCGTTTCGACTTCGATGCCTGGCGAGAACTCGCGCTGCGCGACCCGGCGGAATACTTCCGCGAGCGGGAACGCACGCTGTCGGACTTCATCGCCGAACGGCCCGAATCCGAACAGGGCCTGCGCGACCTCCAGTCGCAGATCGACCAGGTGCGCGCCCTCTCCGGCAGTCCGACGAAGGCGGCGCGCGAACTGGCGCGCATGCTCGGCGACCGCCTCGAGGCGCTGGCCGGCCACATGCGGCAGCTCGACGGCCACATCGACATCCTGCGCGATGTGGCGAAACGAATACGCCCGGGACCGCCGGGACGCGGCTGAGGATAGAGCAGCCCCGGAAAACGGCATACGCTCAATCGCACCAGGAAAGAAGAAGAAATGAAAATCAACCTCCCAGTCAATGACGTTGAAACCATCCTGCCCGAAGGCGAGTTCATCTATTCGCGCACCGACCTGAAGGGCGTCATCGTCGAGGCCAACGAAGCCTTCGCCCGCATCAGCGGCTTCACGCCCGAGGAGATGGTCGGCCAGTCGCACAACCTCGTGCGCCATCCCGACATCCCGCCCGAGGCCTTCGCCGACCTGTGGCGGGACATCAAGGAAGGCCGCCCCTGGCGCGGCATCGTCAAGAACCGGCGCAAGGACGGCGGCTTCTACTGGGTGGTGGCCAACGTCTCGCCGGTGCGCGAGGACGGCCGCATCGTCGGCTACCAGTCGGTGCGCGGCCGCCCCAGTCGCGAGGAGATCGCCGGCGCGGAGGCCGCCTACCGCCGCATCCGCGCGGGCGACAAGTCGATCCGCGTCGAGCACGGCCGCGTCGTCGGCAACCGCTCCGCGGCCTCTGCCGCGCTGACTTCCCTGCGCACCCGACTCGTCCTGGCCGGGCTGGCCGGCCTGCTGCCGGCGCTGCTGCTGCTCGGCCAGGACGCCGGGCTCGCCGTGCCGGCCGCGGCCGGCACGGCCCTGGCCGCAATCTGCGGCCTGTATGCCCTGTATTTCCTCGTCGGGCCGGGGCCCTGCCTGATGCGCGACCTCGAGGCGACCGCGGACTGGCTCGACCGGCTCCTGCGTACCGGCGACCTGTGCACGCGATTCCCGACCGCGCGCCGGGACGCCCTCGGCGAGATCGGCCGCAGGGCCGACCGCTTCGTCTCCAGCGTGCAGGCCATGCTGCAGGGGGTGAGCGACATCTCGGGGCAGGTCAGCCGCACCGCGCAGCACGTCGAATCCGGCATGCGCAACGTCGAGAACGCCGCCCACGCCCAGAATGAGGCCACCTCGTCGGCGGCCGCGGCCATCGAGGAAGTGACGGTGTCCATCGGCGAAGTCGCCGCCAACGCCCAGCAGACGCGGACGACGGCGGAAGAGGCTTCCGTCGCCTCGCGCAACGGCGCCGAGGTCACCGGCAGCGCCCGCGACGCCATCCGCTCGCTGGCCGAGACGGTGGGCCGCTCGGCCGGGCGGGTCGAATCGCTCGACAAGCGTTCCGAGGAGATCAGCCGCATCACCGGCGTCATCCGGGAGATCGCCGACCAGACCAACCTGCTGGCGCTGAACGCCGCCATCGAGGCGGCGCGCGCCGGCGAGCAGGGGCGCGGCTTCGCCGTCGTCGCCGACGAGGTGAGGAAGCTCGCCGAGCGCACCGGCAACGCCACCAAGGAAATCAGCGCCATGATCGAGAGCATCCGCAGCGAGACCGCCGAGGCGGTGAGCGGCATGCGCGCCGGTGCCGGGCAGGTCGCGCAGGGCGTCGGCCTGGTCGACCGCGTGGCCGACGCGCTGAACGAGATCAACGGCGAGATGGAACGCACCGCGCGCATGGTGACGGACATCTCGCTCGCCTCCAGCGAACAGCAGAACGCCATGACGCAGCTGGCGCAGAACGTCGAGCAGGTGGCCATCATGACCGAGCAGAATGTTGCCGTGGTCGGGCAGACGAAGACGACGGTGGACCGCCTCGACGCGGTGACCGACCGCATGCGCAAGGCGGTGATGCAGTACCGCATCTGAGCGTCCCGGCCGGGGCGGCACGCGCGCCCGGCCTTTTTCCGAAATAGGCGGTTAAACCCCGTCTATTCCCGCCGCTGTCCCTTGCCGGGGGCGGCAATAATCGCCGCCATGGAGTAAAGGGCCATGGCGGAAGATTCCGATCTCGAAAAAACAGAACCAGCGTCACCGCGACGACTTGAGCAGGCGCGCGAAGAAGGCCAGGTGCCGCAATCGCGCGAGCTGTCGGCTTTCCTCGTCCTGATCGCCGGGTCGGGCGCACTGTGGGTGGGCGGTTCCTGGCTGGCGCAGCGCATTGGCGGCGCCGTGTCGCGGGGACTGACTTTCGGCCGCGACGAGGCCTTCGATACAAAGGCCCTGCCTGCGCTGTTCCTGCATCAGGCGGGGGAGGCGCTTGCCACCCTGGGCCCGCTGCTGCTGATCCTGGTGGCGGCGGCCCTGGCCGGCCCCTTCATGATGGGCGGGCTGAACTTCTCCAGCAAGGCGCTGGCGCCGGACTGGACGCGCCTCGATCCGCTCAAGGGCTTCGGTCGCATGTTCTCCATGCACAGCGTCGGCGAGCTGGTGAAGGGGATACTCAAGGCGCTGCTGGTCGGCGGCGTGGTGGTGTGGGTCGTCCTGCATGAAAAGGAGCAGGTGTTCGCCCTGATCGGCCAGCCGGTCGAGGCCGGCCTGCATGCGATGGGACAGACCATCCTCTTCAGCACCATTGTCATCGTCGCCTCGATGGCCCTCATCGTTGCCGCCGACGTGCCGTTCCAGCTCTGGCAGTACCACAGCAAGCTGCGCATGACCAAGGAGGAAGTGCGCAAGGAAATGAAGGAGATGGAGGGCGATCCCCAGCTCAAGGCGCGCATCCGCAGCCAGCAGCGCGAGATCGCCCGCCGCCGCATGATGGCGGCGGTGCCGAAGGCCCAGGTGGTGGTCACCAACCCGACGCACTTCGCCGTGGCGCTCGCCTACGACGAGAAGATGCCGGCGCCGCGCGTCGTCGCCAAGGGCCGCGGCGCCATCGCCCGGCGCATCCGCGAGATCGCGCAGGAGCACGGCGTGCCGCTGCTGGAGGCGCCGCCGCTGGCGCGCGCCCTGTATGCCCACACCGATCTCGACCAGACCATCCCGCCCGCGCTGTTCCGCGCCGTGGCCGAGGTGATGGCCTATGTCTACCAGCTGAACGCCTGGCTGGCCCGCGGCGGCCGCGCGCCGCAGCTGCCCGCCGACCTGCCGGTGCCGGCGGAACTCGATCCGGGAGTCTCTGAATGAACGGCGAACTCGGCCTGAGAAACATGTTCGCCGCCGGCAACCTGCGCCAGCTCGGCGCGCCGCTGCTCATCATCATGATCCTCTCGATGATGGTGCTGCCGCTGCCGCCGGTGATGCTCGACCTGTTCTTCACCTTCAACATCGCGCTGGCGGTGATGGTGCTGCTGGTCTCGATGTACACCAAGAAGCCGCTCGACTTCTCGATCTTCCCGACCGTGCTGCTGGTGACGACGCTGCTGCGCCTGAGCCTCAACGTCGCCTCGACCCGCGTCATCCTGCTCGATGGGCATACCGGCGGCGACGCCGCCGGCAAGGTGATCGAGGCCTTCGGCCACTTCCTCGTCGGCGGCAACTACGCCGTCGGCCTGGTGGTGTTCATCATCCTGGTGCTGATCAACTTCGTCGTCATCACCAAGGGCGCCGGCCGCATCGCCGAGGTGTCGGCGCGCTTCACCCTGGATGCCATGCCCGGCAAGCAGATGGCCATCGACGCCGACCTCAACGCCGGCCTGATCGGCGAGGACGTGGCGCGCAAGCGCCGCACCGAGATCGCCCAGGAGGCCGACTTCTTCGGCTCCATGGACGGCGCCTCCAAGTTCGTGCGCGGCGATGCCGTCGCCGGCATCCTGATCCTCTTCATCAACGTCATCGGCGGCCTCATCGTCGGCATGCTGCAGCACGACATGGAGCTGGCGCGGGCGGCGCAGAACTACACCCTGCTGACCATCGGCGACGGCCTCGTTGCGCAGATCCCGGCGCTGATCATTTCCACCGCCGCCGGCCTGGTGGTGAGCCGGGTCGCCACCGACGAGGACATCGGCCAGCAGTTCGTCGGCCAGGTCTTCTCCAACCCGCAGGTGCTGATGCTCACTTCAGGGATTCTCGGCATCCTCGGCCTGATTCCCGGCATGCCGCACTTCGCCTTCCTGCTGTTCGCCGGCGCCGTCGGCGGCCTGGCGTACTGGATGGTGCAGAAGAAGGCCCGCCCGGCGGAGGAAAAGCCCGCCGCCCCGGCCGCCGCGGTGCCGGCCGAAGCGCAGGAGGCGAGCTGGGCCGACGTGGCGCCGGTGGACGTGCTTGGCCTGGAGGTCGGCTACCGGCTGATCCCGCTGGTGGACAAGGGCCAGGACGGCGAGCTCCTGAAGCGCATCCGCGGGCTGCGCAAGAAATTCGCCCAGGAAGTCGGCTTCCTCTCGGCGCCGGTGCACATCCGCGACAACCTCGAGCTCAAGCCGAACGGCTACCGGATCGCCCTGAAGGGCGTCGAGGTCGGCGCCGGCGAGGCCTGGCCCGGCATGTTCCTCGCCATCAACCCGGGCCGCGTCGCCGGCACCCTGCCGGGCGCGCAGACCAGGGACCCGGCCTTCGGCCTGCCGGCCGTATGGGTCGAGTCCGGCCAGCGCGACCAGGCGCATGCCCTCGGCTACACGGTGGTCGACGCCAGCACGGTGGTGGCCACGCATCTGAACCAGGTCATCCTCAGCCATGCCGCCGAACTGCTCGGCCGGCAGGAGGCCCAGGCGCTGCTCGACCACATCGCCAAGGATTCGCCGAAGGCCATCGAGGACCTGGTGCCGAAGCAGGTGTCGCTCGCCGTCGTGCAGCGCGTGCTGCAGAACCTGCTGGAGGAGGGCGTCACCCTGCGCGACATGCGCAGCATCATCGAGACCATCGCCGAGCAGGCGCCGCGCACGCAGGACCCGGTCGAACTCACCGCGCAGGTGCGCGTGGCGCTCGGCCGCTCGATCGTGCAGCAGCTCTACCCGGGCAACGCCGAGCTGTCGGTGATCGCCCTCGATCCGTCGCTGGAGCGCGTGCTGCTGCAGGCGGTGCAGACCGTCGGTCCCGACGGCAGCGGCATCGAGCCGGGACTGGCCGACACGCTGCTGCGCCAGACCGCCGCCGCCGCCCAGCGCCAGGAGGAGGTCGGCCTGCCCGCCGTGCTGCTCGTGCCGGGACAGCTGCGCTGGCTGCTGTCGCGCTTCCTGCGCCGCGCCGTGCCCCAGCTCAAAGTCATCGCGAATGCCGAAGTGCCGGATTCGCGCACCATCAAAGTCACTGCGATCATCGGAGGTAAGTGATGAACATCAAGCGCTACTTCGGAAAAACCGCGCGCGAAGCCCTGCGCCAGGTGAAGGAGGAACTCGGCGGCGACGCCATCGTGCTGTCGAACCGCAGCGTGGACGGCGGCGTCGAGATCACCGCCGTCCTGGCGAGCGAGATCCCCGCCGAGCCGGCCGCGCCGTTCGCCTCTGCGCCGCGCATCGATCGCGACGAGGACTTCACCGTCAGCCTCTCCGGCGGCGCGCGGAAACCTGCGGCGCCCGCCCGTGCGGCGGCCTCCGCCCCGGAGAAGAAGGCCGTGCGCGAATGGCAACCGGACGCCGCCAAGCCGGCGCCTGCCGCGGCACGTCCGGCCCCCCGTAAAACGGAGTTTCAGAGCAGGCTAACCCGCGAAAGCGGGTTAAGCGAAGCGGCCGGAACTAAAAGTCAGCCTGCGCAGGACGGCGCGGGGACGGCCGCCGACGATGGGAAGCTGCTGCGCGAGCTGGCCGGCATCAAGGGCCTGATCGAGCAACAGCTGGCCGGCTTCGCCTGGACCGGACTCGGCCACGAGGCGCCGGCCAAGACCCTGCTGCTGACCGATCTCCTCGACGCCGGCTTCTCCGCCCAGCTGGCGCGGCGGCTGGTGGGCAGCCTGCCGGCCGGCATCACGCGTGAGGAGGGGCGCAACTGGCTGAAGGGCGTGCTCAACCGCAACCTGCACACGGCCGGCAGCGACGACGAGATCATCGACGCCGGCGGCACCTACGCCCTGGTCGGCCCGACCGGCGTCGGCAAGACCACCACCACCGCCAAGCTGGCGGCGCGCTGCGTCGTGCGCCATGGCGCCGACAGCGTGGCGCTGCTGACCACCGACGGCTACCGCATCGGCGCGCACGAGCAGCTGCGCATCTACGGCCGCATCCTCGGCGTGCAGGTGCACGCCGTGCGCGACGCCGCCGACCTGCGCCGCACCCTGGCCGACCTCGCCGGCAAGCACATGGTGCTGATCGACACCATCGGCATGAGCCAGCGCGACCGCCTGGTGTCCGAGCAGGCCGCCATGCTCGACGGCGCCGGCGACGTGCGGCGCCTGCTCCTGCTCAACGCCACCAGCCGCGGCGACACGCTCGACGACGTCGTGCGCGCCTATGGCCGCGAGGCCGGCGGCAGCGAACTGGCCGGCGCCATCCTCACCAAGGTGGACGAGGCCGTCAGCTTGGCGCCGGCGCTCGACACGCTGATCCGCCACCGGCTGGAACTGTATTACGTCGCCAACGGCCAGCGCGTGCCGGAAGACCTGCACCTGCCCAACCGCGCCTACCTGCTGCACCGCGCCCTCAAGGGCCTGCCGGAGAACTCGCCGCACCACCTGGTCGGCGACGAGGCCGGCCTGCTGCTGTCGGGCGGCGCCGCGCGCAGCGAGCGGCCGCTGGGAGCGCTGCATGGCTAGTCTCTTTGAGGACCAGGCCGCAGGCCTGAGAAAACTCTTCGCCGGCGCGCGCGGCCCGGCGACCGTTGCCTTCGCCGGCCCCGGCGATGCGCATGGCGGCATGGGCCGCAATGCCCTCGTGGCCGCCCTGGCGCGCGGGCTCGCCTCGGCCGGCAAGGAAGTCCTCGTCATCGACGAGCATGCCGGCGCCGACAGCGTCGCCGCCGCCTTCGGTGCGCGCGCGCGCTTCGACCTGCTGCAGGCGGTCAATCGCGACGTGCCGGCGGCCCAGGTGCTGCTGCGGCCCGAGCCGTCGATCCGCCTGCTGCCGGCGGCGCGCGCGGCCAGGCAGCATGCCCGTCTCGATGCCATGGAGCGGCGCGCCCTGGCCGAGTGGCTGCGCCGCCTGCAGAAGGGCGTCGATTTCGTGCTGGCGGATACGGCCGACCGCGCCGAGGCGGACTTCTCGCCGCTGCTGCCGCAGCCGCAGCGCATCGTCATCGCGGTATCGTCCGACGGCGCCTCCATCACCGAGGCCTATGCGCGGATGAAGCGCCTGGCGCAGCTGCGCGACTGCCGCCGCTTCGGCATCGCGATCCTGCGCGCCTCGAGTGCGGCGGGGAACCGCACCGTCTTTGCCAACCTGCGCGAGGTGGCACGCCGCCATCTGGGCGCCGAACTCGATCTGATCGGCGGCCCGGCGGGGCAGGGCGATCCGGACAGCATCGGCCAGGCGCTGGCCGCGTCGTTTCTCGACACCTCGCGCCAGGCTGCGGAAAACGGCTTTTCCGTTGCGGCGCGGGGCTTGCAGGGCGCGGCGGCAGCGTATCCGGTGGTATAGTGGAAACCCATTCCGGCTCGCATGCCAGGCACCTAGGGACAAGGCGGATGTATACCGCAAGCGGCAACCTGGACAGGGACCAACTCATCATGCAGTACGCGCCGCTGGTCAAGCGGATCGCGTACCACCTCATGGCCAAGCTGCCCGCCAGCGTGCAGGCCGAGGACCTCATCCAGAACGGCATGCTCGGGCTGATCGACGCGGTCGGGCGCTTCGAGGAAGGGCTCGGCGCGCAGTTCGAGACCTATGCCGTGCAGCGCATCCGCGGCGCCATGCTCGACGGCCTGCGCGAGAACGACTGGCTGCCGAGGAGCCTGCGGCGCGACATGCGCCGCATCGAGACGGCCGTCAGCCAGCTCGAGCAGCGCTACGGCCGCCAGCCGACCGAAGGCGAGCTGGCCAAGTCCCTCGACATGGCGCTCGGCGATTACCAGAAGATGCTGCAGGACGCGCGCGGCTACCAGCTCATCCATCTGGAGGACTTCGGCGGCGACGACGACGACTACCTCGACCGCCACCTGCCCAGCAGCGAAGCCGACCCGCTGTCGGCGCTCCTCGACAAGAACATGCGCGACGTGCTGATCCGCGCCATCGAGGACCTGCCCGACCGCGAGAAGACGGTGATGGGCCTGTACTACGAGGAGGAACTCAACCTGCGCGAGATCGGCGAGATCCTCGGCGTGTCCGAATCGCGCATCTGCCAGTTGCACAGCCAGGCGATCGCCCGCCTGCGCTCGCGGCTGGTCAAGAAATAACCGCGGCATCCCGCCCGGCGCCTGTCATGGACGTCATCAGCATCATCGGCCTGGTCGTCGGCCTGGCGGCCATCCTCGGCGGACAATGGCTCGAGGGCGGCCACCTCTCGTCGCTGGTCCAGCCGACGGCCTTCGTCATCGTCATGGGCGGCACCTTCGGCGCCGTCATGCTGCAAAGCCCCTTTGCCACCTTCATGCAGGGCATGGCCATGGCCAGGTGGGTGTTCACGCCGCCGGTCCTGGGGCAGCGCGAACTGATCGATCGCATCATGGAGTGGAGCCATACCGCGCGCCGCGAGGGGCTGCTGGCCCTGGAGGGCTACCTGGCCGAGCTGAGCGACCCCTTCCTGCGCAAGGGGCTGCAGCTGCTGGTCGACGGCGCCGAGCCGGACCGCGTGCGCGAAGTGCTCGAGGTCGAGATCGCCGCGCAGGAGGACCAGATGAAACTGGCGGCGAAGGTCTGGGAATCGGCCGGCGGCTATGCGCCGACCATCGGCATCCTCGGCGCGGTGATGGGGCTGATCCACGTCATGGAGAATCTTTCCGACCCCTCCAAGCTGGGCGCCGGCATCGCCGTGGCCTTCGTCGCCACCATCTACGGCGTCGGTTCGGCCAACCTGATCTTCCTGCCCATCGCCAAGAAGCTGCTGGCCCATGTCGCCCGGCTGACCCTGGTGCGCGACATGTACGTCGATGGCCTCATCGGCGTCGCCAGCGGCGACAACCCGCGCATCATCGAGAGCCGGCTGCAGGGCTATATCGTCTGAAAGTCAGTCCCCGCAGCACGGCGCCGCATTCAAGTTCTGCTCCCGTACGGTCGTTACAACAGTCTGGCCAACCCGACTGGACTGCCATGCGTCGCCGCGCCCACGCCGAAGAGCACGAGAACCACGAGCGCTGGCTCGTCTCCTACGCCGATTTCATCACCCTGCTGTTCGCCTTCTTCGTGGTGATGTATTCCCTGTCGACCGTGAACGAGGGCAAGTACCGGGTCCTCTCCGACTCGCTGGTGGCGGCCTTCCGCAACGTGAACATCAACTCGCGCGGCGAGCAGATGACCCCCGGCGCCCAGGTGCCGGTGGCGAATCCGGCCCTGCCCCAGGCCGGCATCCGGCCGATCGCCCCCCTCAGGAACGCCAGGGACGAGGAACGCAAGCGCCAGGCGCGCGAGAAGATGCGGGACATGGCCAGGGAGATCATGGACGTGCTGGCGCCGCTGGTGCGGGAAGGCAAGGTCAGCGTCACCGAGGGCCTGAAGGGCATCACCGTCGAGATCAACGCCAGCGTGCTGTTCCCGCTGGGCGAAGCCAGGCTGCAGCCGGCAGCCGTGAAGGCGCTGCGCGCGGTGGCCGAAGTGGCGGCGACGGCCGACTTTCCCATCGTCGTCGAGGGGCATACCGATCCGACGCCGATCGCGACGCCGCAGTTTCCGTCGAACTGGGAACTG
Organism: Denitratisoma sp.; assembly: GCA_032027165.1. Lineage (NCBI taxonomy): Bacteria > Pseudomonadati > Pseudomonadota > Betaproteobacteria > Nitrosomonadales > Sterolibacteriaceae > Denitratisoma > Denitratisoma sp. The sequence goes on from JAVSMO010000001.1 coordinate 442,823, forward strand.
TCGGGCGCGCGGGCGTCCAGCGTGGTGCGCCTGTTCGTCGAATCCGGCGTGGCGGCGCAGCGCCTGACGGCGACCGGCTACGGCGAACAGCGGCCGGTGGCCTCGAACGACACGCCGGAGGGGCGGGCGCGCAACCGCCGCGTCACCATCCTCATCGAGGCCCAGCACCCGGACGACGTGAAGGAACTGCCGATAAAGGAATAGCGGGTTAGACGGAACCGAGGCTGCGGCCGCTGCCGACGGGCCTGGCCTGGCCATCCGGACCGTAGAGGGCCGCCTGGTTGGCGGCGGCCATGAGCGTAGACAGGGCCTGCTGGTTGTCGGCCAGGCGGGTGGCGATCAGCTTGCCGTTGATCTGGTTGAGGGCGCGGGCCTTTTCCGCGAGGGCCAGCAGTTCCTGCCACGTGCGTCCCGCGCCGGCATCGGTCTGGCGCCCGAGCCAGCCTTCCATGCCCTGCCGGTCTGCGGCGAATCCGAACGCGGCCAGCGCCTTGCCGCGGGCCTCGCCGAGTTGCGCCAGCCGGCCGAACAGCTTGTTCTTGTCTTCGGCAAGCGGCAGCAGCCGTTCGACGTCGCCGGCAGCCAGCGCCTGTTGTTCCTGCTCAAGCAAAACGAGGAAGTTGCGCAGCTGCGCGACTTCCTCGGCGATGAGGTTCTGCAGTGAAGGGGAGGTGAAGCTGCCGCTGCCGCTCACGCCCGGCGCGCTTGCGAGGCGATCATTTGCTTGACGCTCTCGATCAGGCCGTCCGCCACCTTGCTGGCGTCCACCTGGAAACGACCTTCGGCCATGGCCTGCTTGATCTCGGCGACCCGGCCTGCATCGGCCACCGGCACATTGGCGAGTGCGGCTTCGACTTCCTGCATGCGGCCGGCAAGCGAGGACAACTCCACCTTTTCGCCCGAGGCGGCAGAGGAGGGTGTCGCGCTCTTGCCGGGACGCGTGCGGGATTCGCCGCTGGGCAAGCCGCCGACGGAACCTACTGAATTGTCGATTTTCACGGTTCTATTCCTTGAACGAGATGACCTCAGGTGTTCCTAACGGCGCGAGGCGGAAAAACTTTAGGCCCGATTTGCAACGACATGATTCTACGCCGAAATCGTGGCGGCCGGTCAATAGTGGCCGACCTCGACCGTTCCGCCCGGGCGGGCGATCCCGGAAAGGGTCTGCCCGGAGGCGGTGCGCACCTGCACGACCTGCCCGTCGGCGGCGTTGGCGAGCGCCTTGCCTTCGGTGGCGACCTGGAAGCCCTTGCCCCGCGAGACGACCCGCACGCTCTGCCCCTGCTGCACCGCGGGCGGGGCGCGCAGGATGTCGGTCCTCAGGATCTGGCCGGACTGGGTGCTGACGTTGAGCGTCTTGCCGAGGGCCTGTGCCGCCTCCGTGACGACGCCGGCCGGCAATTCCGCCAGGTCGCCCTGGCGGCGCGCCAGGTCGCCGGCGGCGATGGCCTGCCCGCGCGCCAGCGGCCTCGCCGTGACGAAGTATTCGCCGATCACCCGGACCTGGGCCGGCACGTAGATGGACCAGCCGCCCGCCAGCTGGCAGCGCACGCCGACGTTGATGCGCCCCCAGGGGCGGCTGCCGGCCGGCAGGAAGGCCTCCAGGGCCGGGCAGGGGGCCAGATTGTTGTTCGGGTCGACCGCGCCGACCGTGAAGCTGGCCTGGCCCGGCAGGCCGCGGGTCTGCACGCGCAGGAAATCCTCGATCACGCGCTTCACCTCGGCCGGCTCCTGGCGGGCCTGGGCGTGCGCGGCAAGGCCGACGCAAAGCAGGAACAAAAGTCGCTTCGGGAGGGAAGGCATGTGCGGTTCGAGTGTGGGGATGGGAAAAGATTCAATCATGGGCAACGCCGTCTGGCAAGCAAACGTTGGCGCGTCGCCGCCGCCGCGGCATCGCTGCGGCAAATATTGCCGCCCGGCGACAAGCGCTGCCGCCCAGCTGCGGGAATGCCCGCTGTTTCCGGCGCTATTCGGCAATTCATTGCCGCCGCGGCGGGCATACGATGCCTGGCATGGATGATGCAATGAAGACGGCAGGACAGGCCCAGGACGGGCAAACGGACTAGCGAGGCGCACATGATCGATCGCATCGACGACACATTGGGATTCCACCAGCGGGCGCTGTCGCTGCGCGCCTATCGCCAGGAGGTGCTGGCCTCCAACATCGCCAATGCGGACACGCCGCATTACAAGGCGCGCGACCTCGATTTCAAGGCCAGCCTGCAAGGCGCCATGGGCGGCAAGGGTGGCACGGGCGGCCCTCTGGAACTGGCCAGGACGGCCCCGCGCCACCTGCCGGCCGGCGGGAACGCGCCGGCCGGCGCACGGCTCCTGTATCGCACCGAAACGCAATCCAGCGTGGACGGCAACACGGTGGACATGGATGTCGAGCGCGCCGCCTTCGCCGAGAACGCCATGCAGTACGAAGCCAGCGTCACCTTCATCAACGGCATGCTGCGCACGCTGCAGTCGGCCATGCAGGGCCAGTGAGGAGTAAAGCCGGATGAGCATGCTCAACGTTTTCAACATCGCCGGCTCCGCCCTGTCGGCGCAGTCGATGCGGCTGAACGCCGTGTCGAGCAACCTCGCCAACGCCGACTCGGTCGCCGGCCCCGACGGCCAGCCCTATCGCGCCAAGCAGGTGGTGTTCGCCGCCAAGCCGGTCGAGGGCGGCACCCTGCAGGCCGGCTCCGCCGTGGGCGTGCGCGTCACCGGCGTGGTCGAGAGCGCGGCGCCGCCGCGCATCGTCTACGACCCGAAGAATCCGGCCGCCAACGAGCAGGGCTTCGTCACCATGCCCAACGTGAACGTGGTCGAGGAGATGGTGAACATGATTTCCGCCTCGCGTTCCTACCAGACCAACGTCGAGGTGATGAACACCGCCAAGACGCTGATGCAGAAGACCCTGGCGCTCGGCCAGTAACCGGAGGAATCCAACGATGAGCACCGCCGTCCAGAACACCGCAAGCAACCCGTCGCAGGCGATCTATGCCGCGCTCAACGGCGCGCGCGACAAGGCCGAGGCCAAGGAGATCAGCCCGCAGGACCGTTTCCTCAAGCTGCTGGTGACGCAGCTGCGCAACCAGGACCCGCTCAATCCGATGGACAACGCCCAGATGACCTCGCAGATGGCGCAGATCAGCACGGTGGAAGGCATCGACAAGCTGAACGCCACGCTGAAGATGATCCTCGAGGGCAGCAACGAGAACCAGGCCATGCAGGCGGCTTCCCTCGTCGGCCACGGCGTGCTGGTGCCCGGCTCCGGCCTGGCGCTCTCCGGCGGCATGGCGATCGGCGGCATCGAACTGGAAGAGCCGGCCGACCGCGTCACGGTGACCATCAAGGACGCCAACGGCATCGCCGTGAAGACGCTCGAACTGGGCGGCCGCGAGGCCGGCAGCCACGGCATCGGCTGGGATGGCAAGACCGACAGCGGCGCCCAGGCGGTGGACGGCGCCTACACGATTTCGGTGGTCGCCCAGCGCGGCGATGCCAAGGTCACCGCCAGGACGCTGGAACTGGGCATGGTGTCCAGCGTGGCGCGCACCGGCCAGGGCGTCAGCCTGAACCTCGGCGCGCTCGGCAATTTCAGCATGTCGGATGTCAGGGAAATTCTGTAACCGGATCGATCGAACAGGCAGGAGGACAAGATGAGCTTTCAACAGGGTTTGAGCGGACTGAACGCGGCGGCGAAGGGCCTCGACGCGGTGAGCAACAACGTTTCCAACGCCGCCACCGTCGGCTTCAAGGGCGCCTCGGCCCAGTTCGCCGACGTCTTCGCCGCCTCGATCGCCGGCGGCGGCTCCGGCCAGATCGGCATCGGCGTCAACCTTTCCCAGGTGAAGCAGTCGTTCACCCAGGGCAACGTCAGCGTGACCAACAATCCGCTCGACGTGGCCATCAACGGCGGCGGCTTCTTCCGCATGAGCGACAACGGCGCCATCACCTTCACGCGCAACGGCCAGTTCCTGGTGGACAAGGACGGCTACGTGGTGAACTCGACCGGCGCGCACCTGACCGGCTATGTCGCCAACGCCGCCGGCGTCATCGTGCCGTCGAGCCCGACGGACCTCATGATCAGCAGTTCCGACCTGGTGCCCAATCCGACGACGACCGGCGCCCTCGGCCTCAACCTGGATTCGCGCGATACCGTGCCGGCCCTGCCTTTCCTCTACACCGACCCGACCACCTACAACAGCTCGACGGCGATGACGGTGTACGACAGCCTGGGCAATTCCCACGTGATGTCGCTGTATTTCCGCAAGACGGCCGCCAACACCTGGCAGGTGTATACGGGAATGGACGGCGCCGCGCCGGCCCCGGCGGCCGGCACCACGATGACCTTCACCTCGGCCGGCGCGGTCAACACCGGCGGCACGATCGGCCCCCTGGCCTTCGCCGTGACGACCGGCGCCAATCCGCTCTCCATCACGCTCGACCTGACCACGGCAACGCAGTTCGGCTCGACCTTCGGCGTGAACAGCATGACGCAGAACGGCTACACCTCGGGCCGCCTGTCCGGCCTGAGCATTTCCTCCGAGGGCGTCATCCAGGGCCGCTACTCGAACGGCCAGTCGCGCGACCTGGGCCAGATCGTGCTGGCCAACTTCGCCAACCCGAACGGCCTGCAGTCGCTCGGCGCCAACCAGTGGAGCGAGACGGCCGATTCCGGCCAGCCGCTCGTCGGCGCGCCGAACAGCGGCAGCCTCGGCGCCCTGCAGTCGGCCGCCGTCGAGGAATCCAACATCGACCTCACCGGCGAACTGGTGAACATGATCACGGCGCAGCGCAACTACCAGGCCAACGCCCAGTCGATCAAGACCCAGGACGCCATCATGCAGACCCTGGTGAACCTGCGCTGAGGCGCGGCCGGCGGCGCGCGGGGAGCGATAGATGGACAAGCTGATCTACACGGCGATGACCGGTGCCAAGCACCTCTTCGGGCGGCAGGCCTCGATCGCGCACAACCTCGCCAATGCCGTGTCCACGGGCTATCGCGCCGAGGAGCATCGCCTGCGCGCCGTGCCGGTGCTGAGCGAGGCCATGCCGACGCGCGCCTTCGCCGTCGAGGTCAGCGTGGCGAACGACTTCACCCCCGGCCCGCTCGCGCAGACCGGCCGTTCGCTGGACGTCGCCGTGCAGGGCCAGGGCTGGCTCGCGCTGGCCATGCCCGACGGCTCGGAAGCCTACACGCGCAACGGCAGCCTCGAGGTGAACGTCAACGGCGTGCTGCAAACCCGGAACGGCATCCCCGTGCAGGGCGACGGCGGTCCGATCTCGATACCGCCCGACAACGAGATCACCATCGGCGCCGACGGCCTGATCTCGCTCAAGCCGACCAGCGGCGCGCAGAACACCGTCACCCAGGTCGGCACCCTCAAGCTGGTGAATCCGCCGGAGGCCGATCTGGTGCGCGGCGCCGACGGCCTGTTCCGCCTGCGCGACGGCGCCGCCGCGCCGGTCGATCCCAACGTGCAGGTGTCCGCCGGCTACCTGGAAGGCAGCAACGTGAACGTCGTCGACCAGCTGGTCGCCATGATCTCGCTGCAGCGCCAGTACGACACGCAGCTGAAATTGCTGTCCACCGCCGAACAGAACGACCGCGCCGCGGCGCAGGTCCTGGCGACCCGTTAAGCAAAGGAACCGACATGATTCGCTCACTCTGGATCGCCAAGACCGGCCTGGATGCCCAGCAGACCCAGCTCGACATCACCTCGAACAACCTCGCCAACGTCAGCACCAACGGCTTCAAGCGGGCGCGCGGCGTGTTCGAGGACCTGCTCTACCAGACGCTGCGCCAGCCGGGCGCCTCCAGCTCGGCGACGACGCAGATCCCCTCCGGCCTGCAGATCGGCACCGGCGTGCGGCCCGTCGCCACCGAGCGCATCTTCACCCAGGGCAACCTGACGCAGACCGGCAACAGCCTGGACATCGCCGTCCAGGGCGATGGCTTCTTCCAGATCCAGTTGCCCGACGGCACCATCGGCTACACGCGCGACGGCGCCTTCCAGAAGGACAGCCAGGGCCAGGTCGTCACCGCCAACGGCTACCCGCTCTCGCCGGCCATCACCATTCCGTCGAATGCGCTGTCGATCAGCATCGGCACCGACGGCGTCGTCACCGTGCTGCAGAGCGGCTCGCCGACGCCGGTGCAGGTCGGCCAGATCCAGCTCGCCAGCTTCGTGAACTCCGGCGGCCTGCAGAGCATGGGGCAGAACCTCTTCCTGGAGACGGCCTCCAGCGGCACCGCCACGCCGAACACGCCCGGCACCAACGGCGTCGGCCTGCTCAACCAGGGCTATGTCGAGACCTCCAACGTGAACGTCGTCGAGGAGCTCGTGAACATGATCACCACCCAGCGCGCCTACGAGATCAATTCCCGCTCGATCCAGACCTCGGACCAGATGCTGGCGCGCCTGACGCAGCTGTAAGGAGAAGAGACATGCGCAACTTCATAGTCAGTCTCCTCGGTGCGGCGCTGCTCGCCGGCTGCGTCACCAGCACGCCGCCGACGGCGGTGCACCAGCCGATGACGGCGCGGCCGGCGGCGCGCAACGAAGTGCCGCCCGCCAACGGCGCCATCTACCAGGCCGCCTACGCGCGGCCGCTGCTGGAGGACCGGCGCGCGCGCATGGTCGGCGACACCCTCGTCATCAACATCGTCGAGAAGACCCAGGCGGCGAAGAAGTCGAACACCGGCGCCGAGCGCTCGCAGGACATGGAAATCAGCGTGCCGACGCTGTTCAAGGTGCCGGGCAAATCCTTCCAGGGCATGAACGCCGAGGCCAGCCATGAGAACAAGTTCTCCGGCAAGGGCGAGTCGGCCGCCAACAACACCTTCACCGGCACCATCACCTGCACGGTGATCGAGGTGCTGCCCAACGGCAACCTGCTGGTCTCCGGCGAGAAGCTGGTGGCGATCAACCAGGGCGAGGAATTCATCCGCTTCTCCGGCGTGGTGAACCCGGCCAACGTCTCCGCCGCCAACACCGTCACGTCGACCCAGGTGGCCGACGCCCGCATCGAGTACAAGGCCAACGGGTTCATCGACTCGGCCCAGGTCATGGGCTGGCTGTCGCGGTTCTTCCTGACCTTCATGCCGTTCTAGCGAGGACCGCCATGCGCGCCGCAAAACTGCTTGCCTGCATCCTTCTCGCCTATGCCCTGGCCTATGCCGGCCTGGCCCGCGCCGAACGCATCAAGGACCTCGCCTCGGTGCAGGGCGTGCGGCACAACCAGCTGATCGGCTACGGCCTGGTGGTCGGCCTAGACGGCAGCGGCGACCAGACGACGCAGACGCCGTTCACGGTGCAGAGCATCGTCAACATGCTGTCGAACCTCGGCGTCACCCTGCCGCCGGGCACCTCGCTGCAGCTGAAGAACGTCGCCGCCGTGATGGTCACGGCGACGCTGCCGCCCTTCGCCCGCAACGGCCAGCAGATCGACGTCACGGTCTCCTCGATGGGCAACGCCAAGAGCCTGCGCGGCGGCACGCTGCTGATGGCGCCGCTGAAGGGCGCCGACGGCAACGTCTACGCCGTCGCCCAGGGCAACGTCCTGGTGGGCGGGGCCGGCGCCTCGGCCGGCGGCTCCAAGGTGCAGATCAACCATCTTTCCGTCGGCCGCATCAGCGGCGGCGCCACCGTCGAGCGCGTCGTGCCGACGCAGCTGGGCGAGGGCGAGTTCGTCTACCTGGAGCTCAACACCACCGACTTCGGCACCGTCCAGCGCATGGTCGAGGCCATCAACCGCAACGTCGGCGCCGACATCGCCCGCGCGGAGGACGGCCGCCGCATCCGCGTGCGCGCGCCGGCCGATGCCGACAGCCGCGTCGCCTTCCTCGGCCGCATCGAAAACATCGACCTGCAGCCGCAGCAGACCGCCGCCAAGGTGATCGTCAACGGCCGCACCGGCTCGGTGGTGATGAACCAGTCGGTAGCCATCGACACCTGCGCCGTGGCGCACGGCGGCCTGTCGGTGACGGTCTCCTCCGAGCCGCAGGTGAGCCAGCCGGCGCCGCTCTCCGGCGGCCAGACCGTCGTCACCGAGCGCGCCGACATCCAGATCGCGCAGCAGGGCGGCAGCCTGCTCACCCTCAAGGCCGGCGCCTCGCTGGCGGAAGTGGTCAAGGCGCTCAACGCCATCGGCGCCACGCCGCTCGACCTGATCGCCATCCTGCAGGCCATGAAGGCCGCCGGCGCCCTGCGCGCGGAACTGGAAATCATCTAGCCATGACCCCGGCCAACGTCGCCAACCAGCTCGCCATCGACGTCAACAGCCTGGCGCAGACCAAGCGCCTGGCCAAGGAGGACCCGCGTGCCGCGCTGAAGAACGCCGCCCAGCAGTTCGAGGCGGTGTTCCTGCAGATGGTGCTGAAGGCGATGCGCGACGCCTCGCCGGCGGAGGGCATGTTCGACAGCGCGCAGTCGCGCATGTACCAGTCGATGCTCGACCAGCAGCTGGCGCAGACGATGTCCGCCCGGGGCAGCACGGGCCTGTCGGCCCTCATCGAGCAGCAGCTGGCGCGCGGAATGCCGCCGCAGGCGCCGGGCGACGATGCGGCCGGCGGGTTGCCATTCACGCCGCAGCAGCTGCAGCGCGTACCGCAGGCGCCGGGGCCGGCAGCCATTCAGCCGGCGGCGCCTTCCCGCCAGGCGCCCGTCGTTCCCGCCGATGCCGCCGCCGTGCCGGCGCCGGCGCGCGAGTTCGTCAGCCGCCTGTGGTCGCAGGCCGGCGAAGCCAGCCGCGCCACCGGCATCCCGGCCCACTTCATGATCGCCCAGGCGGCCCTGGAAACCGGCTGGGGCCGCGCCGAACTGCGCTTCTCCGACGGCACGCCGACCTACAACCTGTTCGGCATCAAGGCCGGCCGCGGCTGGCAGGGCGCCGTGGCGGAGGCGACCACCACCGAATACGTGAATGGCGTCGCACAGAGGACGGTGGAGCGCTTCCGCGCCTACTCGTCGTATGCCGAAGCCTTCCGCGACTACGCCAGCCTGCTCACCTCCAACCCGCGCTATGCGGCGGTGCTCAACCAGCAGGACGCGGCGGGGTTCGCGCGCGGCCTGCAGCGGGCCGGCTATGCCACCGACCCGATGTACGCCGCCAAGCTGGAGCGCATCATCGGCGGCCAGGCGCTGCGCGCCGGCATGCTCGGATGATGAAAGTTTTCCGGAAACCTGCCGTTAACGACTGAAAGCGGGATCTGACATGGGCTCTAGCGTATTCAACATCGGCGTATCGGGACTGGCGGCGGCCCAGGCGGGCCTGCTGACGACCGGCCACAACATCAGCAACGCCACCACGCCCGGCTACAACCGCCAGCAGACCGTCCAGAGCACCAACACGCCGCAGTTCACCGGCGCCGGCTATTTCGGCCAGGGCACCAACGTGGTGACGGTGAAGCGCATCTACAACCAGTTCCTCGCCACCCAGGCGCTCACCGCGCAGACGCGGCTGTCGGAGCTGAACGCCTACGCCGACCAGATCCGCCAGATCGACGGCCTGCTGGCCGACTCGAGCACCGGCCTGTCCTCCGCCTTCAACGAGTTTTTCCGCGGCGTGCATGAAGTCGCCGCCAACCCGGCATCGATCCCGGCGCGCCAGTCGATGTTGTCGATGGCGCAGGCGCTGGTCGGCCGCTTCCAGAGCGTCGACGGCCGCCTCAACGAGATCCGCGACGGCGTCGACACCCAGCTCGCCAGCACCGTCGCCGACATCAACTCCTACTCGACGCAGATCGCCGCGCTGAACCAGCGCATCATCCTGGCGCAGGCGGCGGGACCGGCGCAGCCGGCCAACGACCTGCTCGACCAGCGCGACCAGCTGGTGGCCCAGCTGAACCAGCAGGTGCGCGTTTCCACCCTCACCGAATCGGACGGCAGCCTCAGCGTCTTCATCGGCAACGGCCAGGCCGTGGTGATCGGCGCCCAGTCCTTCAGCCTGGCGACGATGCAGTCCGGCGAGGACGCCTCGCGCATGACCGTCGGCATCACCCTGCCGGGCGGCGGCACGGCCGCACTGCCCGAATCCATGCTCAGCGGCGGCACCCTGGGCGGCTTGCTGTCCTTCCGCCGCGAGAGCCTGGACACGGCCCAGAACGCCCTCGGCCGCATCGCCGTGGGGCTGGCCGAGACCTTCAACGCCCAGCACCGCCTCGGCCAGGACCTGACGGGCGCCATCGGCGGCAACTTTTTCGCCTCGCCGGCGCCGCAGGTGATCTACCCGAACGCGCCGGCCAACGGCGGCAACGCTTCAATCGGCGTGGCCGTCGCCAGCGCAAGTGCCCTGACGACGAGCGACTACCGCCTGACCGCCGACGGCGGCGGCAACTACACCCTGGTGCGCCTCTCCGACAACGCCACGATCTTCGCCGCCTCGGCCCTGCCGCAGACCGTGGAGGGCCTCGCCATCAGCCTGAGTGCCGGCGCGGCCAATGCCGGCGACACCTTTCTCATCCAGCCGACGCGCGCGGCCGCCGCCGACATCGCCGTGGCGCTGACCGATGCGCGCGGCATCGCCGCCGCGGCGCCGATCCGCACCGCCGCCGGCAACGCCAACACCGGCACCGGCAGCATCGGCGCCGGCAGCGTGAACGGCCCGCCGCCGGTCAACGCCAACCTGACGCAGACGGTGACCATCACCTTCGACGATCCGCCGACGACCTTCGACGTGAACGGCACCGGCACCGGCAACCCGGCCAACGTCGCCTTCACCGCCGGCGGCAGCATCACCTACAACGGCTGGACCGTCCAGATCAGCGGCACGCCGGCCGCCGGCGACGTGTTCACGATTTCCGCCAACGGCGCCGGCGTCTCCGACAACCGCAACGCGCTGCTGCTGGCCGGCCTGCAGACGGGCAAGACGCTGGCCGGCGGCACCGCCAGCTACCAGTCGGCCTATGCTCAGATCGTCAGCGACGTCGGCAACAAGACGCGCGAGGTCCAGGTGACGGCCACCGCCCAGGAGAGCGTCCTCAAGCAGGCCGAGGACGCGCAGCAGTCGATGTCCGGCGTGAACCTCGACGAGGAGGCCGCCAACCTGCTGCGCTACCAGCAGGCCTACCAGGCCTCCGGAAAGATGATCGAGATCGCCGGCAAGCTGTTCGACACCCTGCTCAGCATGGGCCGATAGGGAGATAGCGATGCGCGTATCCAGCAGCATGATCTTCAACGCCGGCGTGGCGTCGATCCAGAAGCAGACGTCGTCCCTGCTGCACACCCAGCAGCAGGTGGCCAGCGGCCGGCGCATCCTGACGCCGGCGGACGATCCGGTCGCCGCCGCGCGCGCGCTGGAAGTGGAGCAGGCCAGGGGCACCAATGCCCTGTACCAGACCAACCAGAAGGCGGCCGGCGAGAACCTCGGCCTGGAGGAAGGCCGCCTGGTCTCCGTCGGCGACCTGCTCCGCAACGTGCGCACCCTCGCCGTGCAGGGCGGCGGCGGCGCGCTGACCGACACCGACCGGCGCAGCATCGCCACCGAGCTGCGCCAGCGCTTCGACGAACTGCTGGGCCTGGCCAATGCCACCGACGGCAGCGGGCAGCACCTGTTCTCCGGCTACATGGGCGACACCACGCCGTTTTCCGGAACGGTGGCCACGGGCGTCGTCTACGCCGGCGACGAGGGCCAGCGCCGGCTGCAGGTGTCCGCCTCGCGCCAGATCGCCGTGAGCGATTCGGGCAACGACATCTTCATGCGCATCCGCAACGGCAACGGCAGCTTCGTCACCGCCGTGACCGCATCGAACGGCGGCAGCGGCGTCATCGACGCCGGCACGGTGACGGACCCGGCCAAGTGGAACGCGGCCGGCAACAGCATGGACTTCACCCTCCGCTTCGCCGTCGACGGCAGCGTCACGCCGCCGGTGACGACCTACGACATCGTGGACAACGGCAGCGGCAACTCCCTGCTGACCGGCGCCGCCCCGGGCGCGGCACCGTATCCCAGGGTGTTCGTCCCGGGCCAGGCCATCGTCCTGAAGAGCCAGGGCGCCGAGCCGGCCTTCGACTACGGCGCCCAGCTCGTCATCGCCGGCAACCCCGCCGACGGCGACACCTTCGACATCGACGCCAGTTCCAGCCAGAGCCTGTTCGCCACCCTCGGCAACCTGATCAATGCGCTGGAAGCGACCACCGCCGCCGGCAACGGCAACACGCTGCTGGCCAACCGCATCGGCTTTGCCCTGGCCAACCTGGACCAGGCGGAGGAGAACCTCCTGCGCGTGCGCGCCGGCATCGGCGCGCGCATGAACGAAGTCGACTCGCTCGCCAGCGGCAGCGAGGACCTCGACCTGAATTACCGGCAGACCCTGTCCCGCCTGCAGGACCTGGACTACGCCGCGGCGATCAGCCAGCTGACGCAGGAGCAGGGCTACCTGGAAGCGGCGCAAAAGTCCTTCCTCAAGGTGACGGACCTGTCGCTGTTCAACTATGTCTGAGCGCCGTACTCTCGCCGTCCTGCGGGGACTGACTCTTGCCGCCGCCTTCCTGGTCGGCGGCTGCTATCACCAGGCGCAGAGCCTGAGCGATTCGCTCGACGCCGGGCTGATTTCGCGCGGCACCGACAGCAAGGGCAACACCCGCTACAACGTGCCGGCCAACCCCATCGTGCCGAACGCCGAGCTGAAGCTGACGCCGAACGTCAGCATCTCGCTGGAGACCATGCTGATCGGCGCCGCGGTGTTCTATTTCGTCGACCCACTGTCGCCCAACTGGGAGGGCCAGATGAAGCGGCTGTCCGACGACACCTACAGCATCACCATGCGCTCGAAGCGCTTCCGCAGCACCGGCGGCGACGGCGAGGCCGGCCGCGTCTTCAAGCGCAATGCCGACCAGATCGTCCGGGAGGGCGGCTACGCCGGCTATGACGTGCTGGCCTATTCCGAGGGGATCGAGTCGGAAGTGATCGGCGCCCTGCGCTACGCCGAGGGCACCATCCGCGTCAGCCGGAAGTCTCCCTGATCCCGTACCGGCACGCCGGCTCCGGGCACTGGTTCGGGTACCGGCAAGGAAATCCCGTCTTCAGGAAAAGTCAGTCGCTGGAATGCGGCGTAAGTCTATTGGAACGAGAGCTTGCGGCCCTGAGTGGGCCATCAACGTAGAGGTGACCGGCGCTGCGCGGCTTTATCGCGCAGCGTCCAGCGACCGAAGGGAGCGAGGTCAACCGCCGGGTTGGGCCTCATGTTTTGCATTTGACCTCAGCAGAAACAACTGGAAAGCGATGAACAATCCATGCGGCATTGGGATTGCGCTCCAACTTTGATGTTCGTTCGACAGGCCCGAGTTCATAGCGGCCACGGCAAAGTTCTTCCGCGCGCTGCCGAAGAAACACTTCAATCTTTTCGTGTGTGGTGTAACCGTTCCCGTGGTACTCCACGATATAAGTGCCCGGACTGACCTCTTTGTCGAGGTAGCCGCCGAGGCTGCCATATGGTTTGTAGGGAGTGGCGCACGCGGAGAGTAGCGAGGCCGTTAGCAGACAAGCGAGAGTAGGGATGCGCATGGTGTGTGAGGCCCAACAGTTATTAGACGGACCCGTGGGTCCGGATATGAATTGATATCCGGTCAAAAGTATGCGCTTGTAATGCCTTGATGCGCAAGGCATCTTCTTTGGCGGGGTCCGTATAACAACTCCAATATCCCGGACGGACGGAACCGGAATCGTCAGTCCGCCCTTGGCCGGTTGAGGCAGTTGCCGCCTGGCCGTTTGAACTTCCGCTTCGGCCGATGGCAGCCCGACAAAAGTCAGTCCGCCCAATACGGCGAGTGCGGCGCGATCCCGCTATGGCGCAGGCCGGGCTTTGGTGCGCGGCCGGCTTAGCGTGCCGCGATGCCGGCGCGCATCACCGCGCTGACCGCGTCGTAGCCCTGTTCGAAGAGGTTTTCCAGCGTCGGCGCGAAGTAGGGCATCGACAGCGCCAGCATGGCGAAGCCGGCCATCAGGGTGACGGGAAAGCCGACGGCGAAGAGGTTGAGCGTCGGCGCCACCTTGGTGAGGACGCCCAGCCCGATGTTGGCGACGAGCAGGGCGCTGATGAGCGGCAGCGCCAGCAGCACGCCGATCGAGAAGATGGCGGCCGCCCAGCGCAGCAGGGTTTCCCAGCCGGCGGGAAACGGCGAGACTCCGATCGGCAGCGCGGTGAAGCTCTCCGCCAGCAGCGCCAGCATCATCAGGTGCCCGTTCAGGGCGAGGAAGAACAGCAGCGCGAGCAGGCCGACGAGTTCCGCCACGATCGGCGACTGGCCGGCGTTCTGCGGATCGTAGAAGACGGCGAAGCCGAGGCCCATCTGCAGGCCGATCAGCTCGCCGGCGAGGTCGACGCCGGCGAAGACGATGCGCATGGTGAAGCCCAGCGCGATGCCGATGAGGCCCTGCTGGAGGAAGACGGCCAGCCCGGCCCACGACGCCGGCGCGACCGGCGGCAGGGGCGGCAGCATGGGCGCCACGGCGAGCGTCACGGCCACGCCGAGGAGCAGCTTGACGCGCATCGGCAGCGAGGCGTTGTTGAACACCGGCGCGGTGGCGACGAGGCCGAGCACCCGCGCCAGCGGGAACATGAAGGCGGCGATCCAGGCGTCGAGCTGGGCGTCGGTGATGCTCAGCACGGGATCATCCGATGAGGGCGGGGATGCTCTCGAACAGACGGCGCATGTAGTCGGTGAGCAAAGTCAGCATCCACGGACCGGCGACCACCAGGGTGACGAACATGGCGACCAGCTTCGGCACGAAGGAGAGGGTCATCTCGTTGATCTGCGTGGCGGCCTGGAAGATGCTGACCACCAGGCCGGTGACGAGGGCGGCGAGGAACATCGGCATGGCCACCAGCAGGGTGACCTCGATGGCGACGCGGCCGAGTTCGACGACGGTGGAGGGGGTCATGGCGGGTCCTTATCCGAAGCTCTGCACGATGGAGCCGATCACCAGGTTCCAGCCGTCCACCAGCACGAACAGCATGATCTTGAACGGCAGCGAGACGATCACCGGCGACATCATCATCATGCCCATCGACATCAGCACGCTCGCCACCACCATGTCGATGATGAGGAAGGGAATGAAGACGATGAAGCCGATCTGGAAGGCGGTTTTCAGCTCCGAGGTGACGAAGGCCGGGATGAGGATGCGCATCGGCAGGTCTTCGGCGCGGTCCACCTTCGGCGCGTTGCCGATGCGCGAGAACAGGCCGAGGTCGGCCGTCCGCGTCTGCTTGAGCATGAAGGCCTTCAGCGGCACCGCGCCGCGCTCCAGCGCCTCGTTGAAGCCGATCCTGTTCTCCGCCATCGGCTGGTAGGCGTCGGCGTAGATCTTTTCGGTCACCGGCGCCATGACGAAGAAGGTGAGGAACAGGGCCAGCCCGACCATCACCTGGTTGGGCGGCGAGGTCTGCGTGCCCAGGGCGTGGCGCAACAGCGAGAGCACGATGATGATGCGCGTGAACGACGTCATCATGAGCACGATCGCCGGCAGGAAGGAGAGCGACGTGAGGAACAGCAGCGTCTGGATCGACAGCGTGTAGGTCTGGCCGCCGCCGGCGGACGGCGTGCTGGTCAGCGCCGGCAGGCCCTGGGCCTGGGCGGCGAAGGGGACGATCAGCAGCAGCCCGAGCGCGAGGCGATTCCTAGCTTGCATTCCTGCGCTCCAGAACCTGCTTCAGCCGGGCGCCGAAGTCCTTGCCGGGCCGGGCGGGCGGTGCCGCCGCGAGCGTGCCCTTGGGCATCTGGTGCAGGGCATTCACCTGCCCCGGGGCGACGCCGACCACCAGCCAGGTGTCCTCCACCTCGAGCAGCAGCACCCGCTCGCGCGGCCCGACGGAGGTGCCGGCGACGATGCGCAGGGCGCCGGCGGCGGCGCCCTGCGGGGACGACAGGCGCTTGAGCAGCCAGAGGCTGCCGATGAGGGCGGCAATGACGACCCCCAGGCCGAGGAACACCTGGAACAGGCTGGCGCCGGCATCCGGCAAGGCGGCGGGGGCAGCCTGCGCCAGGGCGAGGCCCGGCAGGGCGGCAAGGACGGAGGGAAGCAATCTGCGCATGGCGGCAGATTACTGCCGCCGAAGCCCGGGCGAGACGGGGATTAGGCGGCGAAAATTGCCGCTATTCGGGTTTCAGTGGACGGTTTGCAGTGGGCAGTGGACAGTTTGCAGTGGACAGTTTGCAGTGGGCAGTGGGTTCTTCTGATGTTAACTGCCCACTGCCAACTGAAAACTGAAAACTGCTACCTGTTCAATTTCCGCATGCGCTCGCTCGGCGTGATGATGTCGGTGAGGCGGATGCCGAACTTGTCGTTGACCACCACCACCTCGCCCTGCGCGATGAGGGTGCCGTTGACCAGCACGTCCATCGGCTCGCCGGCCAGGGCATCCAGTTCGACGATCGAGCCGTGCGCCAGTTGGAGCAGGTTGCGGATCGAGATCTTGGTGCGGCCGAGCTCGACGGTCATCTGCACGGGGATGTCGAGGATCATGTCGAAATCCTGCATCGCGGCGGCCTTGGCGCCCTCGCCGAGCGGCTGGAAGATGTCGGCCGGCTGCGCCTTGGCGTCGGCCAGGGCCTGCTCGCCCATGGCGGCGGCCCAGTCGTCTGCGCTGACCTGTTCTGCGGTATCGGTATCGGACATGGCGTTCTCCTAGTGCTTTTCGAACTTGTCGGGCGCGATGAAGCGCTCGACCTTCAGGGCGTATTGGCCGTGCTGCAGCCCATAGCGGCATTCCATCACCGGCACGTGGTCGACCTCGACGGTGATGGTCTCGTCGATATCGAACGGGATGACGTCGCCGGCCTTCATGTTGCGGATCTGGCCCAGCGTGATCTCGGTCGTGCCGAGATTGGCCACCAGCTCCACGTTGGCCGACTGCAGCTGCCGGGTCAGGGTGCCGATCCAGCGCTTGTCGGAGACGAGGTGGTCGCTCTGCATCGCGCTGTAGAGCACATCGCGGATCGGCTCGACCATCGAGTAGGGCAGGCAGACGTGCATTTCCGCCGTCGAGCCGGAAAACTCGAGGGAGATGGTGTAGGCGACGACGATCTCGCTCGGCGTGGCGATGTTGGCGAACTGCGAGTTCATCTCGGAGCGGATGTATTCCAGCTTCAGCTCGAAGACCGGCTTCCAGGCCTTCTCGAACTCGGTGAAGATCACGTTGAGCAGGCCCTGGATGATGCGCTGCTCCGTCGCCGTGAAGTCGCGCCCCTCGACCCGTGTGTGGAAGCGGCCGTCGCCGCCGAACATGTTGTCCACGACCAGGAACACCAGGTTCGGGTCGAGCACGATCATGCCGGTGCCGCGCAGCGGCTTGAAGTGCACCAGGTTGAGGTTGGTCGGCACCACCAGGTTGCGGATGAACTCGCTGTACTTCTGCACGCGGATCGGCCCGAGCGAGATTTCCGTCGTGCGGTGCATGTAGTTGAAGAGGCCGATGCGCAGGTAGCGGGCGAAGCGCTCGTTGATGAGCTCCATCGTCGGCATGCGGCCGCGCACGATGCGCTCCTGGCGGCCGACGTCGTACTTGCGGATGCCGCCGCCTTCCTCGGCCTTCTCGGGCTCCTCGGCCTCGCCCGAGACGCCCTTCAGCAGGGCGTCGACTTCTTCCTGGGAGAGAAAATCCTGTGCCATGGCTTAGAACCTATCTCGAGAACCCGCATGGCCGCGGCGCGGCTTTCCGGGATGGGCTGCAAGGCGCTGCGGCGAAGACAGTGGTTATTCCACGGCGAGCCGCAGCAACGCTGCAGACCGCCCGGAAAGCCACGCCCCGGAGGGTTTTCACGAAAAGTGCCCATCTGCGGCGTTGCGCTCCTTGCCAAGGGAATGACCCTTGGCTGCGTCGCGCGCCTAGCAGCTGAGCACTTTTCGTGAAAACGCGGTCCATGGGGGTTCTCGAGATAGGTTCTTCTACTGGATGATGAAGGAGGTGAAGAACACGCTCTGCACCGGATCGTCGGCCGCCGCCTTGGAGAGCAGGGTGGCCGGCTTCGGCGCGGGCGCCGGGGCGACTGCGGCCGGCGCAGCGGCATCGGCCGGGGCAGCGGCTTCGGCCGGTGCGCCTTCCTGCGGGGTGCCGCCCTCGGCGGGTTTGGGGGCTTCGGCCGCCGCCTCCGCCGGCTTGGCGTCGGCTGCGGGTGCCGCTTCGTCCGCCGGCAGCGGCACGTCGAGCGCGATCGGCTTGACCGGCCGGCCGGCGGCCGCCAGCAGGATGTTGTTCACGTGCTGGCGGAGTTCCTCGGCGAGCCGCTCGCGGCCTTCGGCGGTGGTGATCTGCGAGGGCTTCTTCGAGGCCAGCAGGCCCAGCGTGCGGTGGCGGACTTCCGGCATGTACTGCTTGACGGCGTCGGCGGCCGCCGGGTCGATTACCCGCAGCGTGGCGCCGACCTGCAGGAACTGGCCGCCCTCGTCGGCAGCGAGGTTGACGGTGAACATGTCGAGCGGCACGAAAACCGGCGGCTTCGGCGCCTGCGCCTGGGTGCTTTGCTGCGCGGCGTCGGCGCCCGGGTCCTTGAACAGGAAGAACCAGGCGCCGCCGCCGCCCGCGGCCAGCAGGACGACCAGGCCCAGGATCAGCGGCAGCTTGCCCTTCTTCTTGGGCGGCAGCTCGCCATCCTCGGCTGGCGCGTCGGGTTTTTTTTCCTCTTTTTTCGGCGGCGCTTTCGCCATGAATCACTCCTGAACGATGGCTTTCATTATCTTCGCGTGCAATCGCGGTCCAAACGTCGAAATGAGGGCGACTCCACCCTCATTTGGCGTCATGCGAACGTATCCACCAGCCCCTCGCTGCGCCGCAGCCACTGCGCGGGGGCGGCGGTGCCGGCGGATTCGACGTTGCGGTTGCCGCCGCGATGCTCTGCCGGCGTCCCTTCCCGGTCCTGGCGCGGCGATTCGGCATTGACGCTGGCCTGGCCGAGCGTGATGCCGGCTTCGGCCAGGATCTCGCGCAGGCGCGGCAGGGCCTGCTCCAGCGCTTCGCGCGCGGCGGGGCTGGCGGAGACGAAGGCGGCGCTGGTCTGGTCGCCGCTGACCGAGATGGAGACTTCCACCCGGCCCATTTGCGGCGGCGTGAGGGTCAGTTCGGCGCGGCTCTCCAGGCGGTTGACCAGCAGGACGACTTTCTGTCCGACCTCGGCATCCCAGCCGCGGCTGCCGACGGGGGTGTCGACGCGGACGGCAGCGGGGGTGTTGTCGGCCGCGGCCGCATGGGCGGACGGGGCCGCGGCATGCGCCATTGCGGTCGGGTTGGCGTGTTCGGCGGCTGCGGCCGGCATCTGCGGAGCGGCGGCTGCCGCCTGCGCCATGTCGGCCTGGAGGGGCGGTGCGGAAGGCTCGCCGGCCTGCCGACCGGGCTGCAGAAGGGCCGCTGCGGCTTCCCCCGCATCGGACGCATCGGCGCTTGCCTCCGCCGACAGGGCGGGAGAAGCTACGAGCGGGGCGCTGTCCAGCGAAGCGGACAGGGTCGCCTGGTTGCCGGCCGGCCCGGCCGCCGGTTGCTCCGGCGCGATGGCAGGTGCGGCGGTCGTTTGCGGCATCAGCGAGGCCAGGACGGGCAGCAGGGCGGCAAGGTCGGGCGCGATCGGCAAGGCATCGGCCGGCACCGCTTCCTCGGCGGCATCCGCCGCCTGGACCGGCAGCAGGGCGGCAAGAATTTCTGCCTCGGGGGCGTCTTTTGCCGGCTGGCCGAATTGCGCCCTGAGGACCGCGGCGAAATCGGCCGTGCCCTCGGTGCCGGCGGCCGCCTCGGCGGCACCAGTGGCGGCGCCGGCCTGGGCAGGGGCGATGCCGGGCAGCGGCTGGGGGGCGGCGGATACTTGCGTCATGGCTGGCTCCTGGGCTGTACGGATTGCATGCAACCCTTACAGCAAGGGGCGTGCCAAGGAGCCAAAGGCAATGCGATACGGGGGGTCAGCGCCCGTCGTTGCGGTAGGATTTTGCCGCGTGCTCGTCCTGGGCGCGCTGCTCGGTCTTCGCCTCGCTGTGCGCCTCGTTGGCCTTGTGCCTTTGCGACAGGGCGTCGAAGGCCTTTACCCGGTTGCGTTTGTCCAGCCATTCCTTTTGTCCGTCCACCGTTCGCTGTTTCGAGGCTTCGACGAGGGCGCGCTGCTGGGAGACGGCTTCGTCGAGCCGGCCCAGGAAGGACTGGTAATTGCCCCACTCTTCGCGGGTCAGCCCGGTCTGGGCCGCCTGGCGGAAGCGCGCCTCGTATTCCTCGCGGTACTGCTCCAGCAGGGAGAGGGTCTTTTCCACTTCCTGCTCGCTGGCCAGCAACTGGCCGAGCTTGCGCGCCGCGTCGTCCATGCGGGTCTGCGACAGGTCAAGCAGCGACTGCAGGGGAAAAGCCTTCATCCTTCTGCTCCGGACAGGGGTAACGGCAAGAATCTACTATTACTTTAGCGGCGCAGGCAAGGCAGGAATTCACGGCTCAAGGCCGAACAGGCGATGCAGCTTGAGGACGGCGTCCTGGTAGTTCTCCCGCTCGTTCATCCCCTGCTGCAGGAAGGCCTCGAAGGCCGGCTGCATGGCGATGGCCTGGTCCAGGGCGGGATCGGAGCCGGCGGCATAGGCGCCGACGGAGATGAGGTCGCGCGAGCGCTGGTAGCGCGAGTAGAGATGCTTGAAGCGCCGCACCACGTCCAGGTGCAGCGGCTTGATCAGGCCGGTCATGGCGCGGGAGATCGAGGCCTCGATGTCGATGGCCGGGTAGTGGCCCTGCTCGGCGAGGTGGCGCGAGAGGACGAAATGGCCGTCGAGGATGGCGCGCGCGGAATCGGCGATCGGGTCCTGCTGGTCGTCGCCCTCGGCGAGCACGGTGTAGAAGGCGGTGATCGAGCCGCCGCCTTCCGGGCCGTTGCCGGCGCGCTCGACGAGCTGCGGCAGGCGCGCGAAGACGGAGGGCGGATAGCCGCGCGTCACCGGCGGCTCGCCGATGGCCAGCGCGATCTCGCGCTGCGCCATGGCGTAGCGCGTCAGCGAATCCATGATGAGCAGGACGTGGCGGCCCTGGTCGCGGAAATGTTCGGCGATGGTGGTGGCGTAGGCGGCCCCCTGCAGGCGCATCAGCGGGCTGGTGTCGGCCGGGGCGGCGACCACCACGGAGCGCTTGCGGCCGTCGGGGCCGAGGATGTTCTCGATGAATTCCTTCACTTCGCGACCGCGCTCGCCGATCAGGCCGACGACGATCACCTCGGCGGCGGTGAAGCGCGCCATCATGCCGAGCAGCACGCTCTTGCCGACGCCGGAGCCGGCGAACAGGCCGAGGCGCTGGCCGCGGCCGACGGTGAGCATCGAGTTGATGGCGCGGATGCCGACGTCGAGCGAGCTTTCGATGGGGGCGCGCTGCAGCGGATTGAAGGGGCGGCTTTGCAGCGAGCGCGTGTGCCGGGTATTGAGCGGCCCGAGGCCGTCGAGCGGCCGTCCGGCGCCGTCGAGCACGCGTCCCAGCAGTTCGTCGCCCACCGGCAGGTGCTTGGCGCGGTCGGACAGGCGCCGGTTCGGCCGCGCCCCGTCGGCGACCGCCGGCAGTTCCTGGCGGCTCTCCAGCGGCACCACGTGGGCGCCCGGCGCCAGGCCGTAGACGTCGTCGGTCGGCATCATGAACAGTTTCTCGCCGGAGAAGCCGACCACCTCGGCTTCCACCGCCGCGCCGCCCGGCAGCGAGATGTGGCAGCCGGAGCCGAGCGGGAGCTTGAGGCCGGCCGCCTCCATGACGAGGCCGTTGATGCGGGTGAGCCGGCCGCTGATCTGGAAGGGGCTGGCGTTGCCGGCCAGGTTGCGGCAATTCCTGAGGAAGCCGCCCCACTTTTCCCGATGGGGGTTCATTCGGGCGCGGGCTCCACCCACTCGCCCGTGGCGCCGATGCCTTCGATCACCCGCCGCCAGCGCGTCTCCACGCCGGCATCGAGGTGGCTGCCGCCCGCTTCCATGCGCAGTCCGCCGCGGGCGATGCCGGGCTCCTCGAGGATGCGGTGGCCGAGATGGGCGAGCTGGTCGCCGAGATAGGAACGCACCAGCGAGGCATCCTCCGGATGCAAGTAGAGGGCGGCATGCTGGTGAGGCAGTTGCGCCAGCGCATCGCGCACGACGTCGAGGATCACGGTCGGACGGACGGCAACCGCCTGGCGCAGCACCTGGCGCGCGACCTCGAGCGAGAGGCCGAGCAGTTCCTCGGCGACCTGCTGGTCGAATTCGCCGAGCGCGGCCTCCAGCTGCTCGACCAGCGTGTGCAGGCGCAGGGCTTCCATGCGTGCGCGCGCCGTGCCCTCTTCGTAGCCGGCGTCGTAGCCCTGCTTGTGGGCATCGCGGTGGATGCGCTCGATGTCCTCGGCGGTGGGCAGCTGGCTTGCCGCGCCCCCCCTTTTCTGCGGGGCGGCGGGGGCGGCCTTCTTCTGGTCGAAGCTGCCAAGCTCCCAGCGTTGCCAGGCCGTGAGGTTTTCCTTGTGGATGATGGCGCTCATGTGAGTATTCAGTGGGCAGTTTGCAGTTGGCAGTTGTCAGACTGGATTCCTGACAGCTGCCCACTGCCCACTGCCAACTTGGAACTTAAACATATTCGTCCTCGCCCTTGCCGCCGAGCTGGATCTGGCCTTCGTCGGCGAGGCGGCGGGCGATCTTGAGGATTTCCTTCTGTTCGCGCTCGACTTCGGACAGGCGCACCGGGCCCTTCGACTCGAGGTCCTCGCGCAGCATCTCGGCGGCGCGCTGCGACATGTTCTTGAAGACCTTCTCGCGCATGGCGTCGTTGGCGCCCTTGAGGGCGAGGATCAGCGACTCCGACTGGACTTCGCGCAGCAGGAGCTGGATGCCGCGGTCCTCGACGTCGATCAGGTTCTCGAAGACGAACATCTCGTCGATGATCTTCTGCGCCAGGTCCGGATCGTATTCGCGCACATTGTCGATGATCGCCGTCTCGTGCGCCGTGCCGACGAAGTTGAGGATTTCCGCCGCGGTGCGCACGCCGCCCATCGCCGTCTTCTTGATGTTGGCCGACCCCGACAGGATGCGGGTGAGGGCGTCGTTGAGTTCCTGCAGCGCGGTCGGCTGCACGCCGTCGAGCGTGGCGATGCGCAGCAGGACGTCGTTCCTCAGCCGGTCGGTGAAATGCTTGAGGATATCGCCGGCATGGTCGAACTCGAGGTGCACCATGATGGTGGCGATGATCTGCGGATGTTCGTTCTTGATCAGCTCGGCGACCGTGGGGGCGTCCATCCATTTCAGGCTCTCGATGCCGGCCGTGTCGCCGCCCTGCAGGATGCGCGAGATCAGGTTGGCGGCGCGGTCGTCGCCCAGTGCCTTGGTCAGCATGCCGCGGATGTATTCCTCGTCGGCCGTGACCGGGGCGCCGCGCTGGGTCTCCTCGTAGAACGAGTCGACCACCTCTTCGACCTTGTCGCGCGGCACGGACTTGAGGGCCGCCATGGCCGCGCCCAGCTTCTGCACTTCGCGCGGACCGAGATGCTTGAGCACTTCCGCCGCCTCGTCCTCGCCGAGGGTGAGCAGCAGCATGGCGCTCTTGGTGATGCCGTCTTCGTTGGCCATGACGTCGAGTCCCTCTTACTGGACCTTGCCGGCGGGCTGGTTGCCGCCGACCCAGTCCTTGATCACCGTCGCCACCGCCTTCGGTTCCTGGCGGGCCAGGTCGCGCGCGGCCTGAACCTTCTGGTCGTAGCCGATGACGCCGGGCGTGGCGTAGGCGGCCTCTTCCTGGATGGTCGGGATCTGCGCGGCGCGGGCCATCAGCCTGCGCAGGAAGGGCATCACCACGCCGAAGAACAGGTAACCGGCCAGCCCGGCGAAGACCAGGTATTTCAGCCCTTCCAGCGCCCAGCCGATGACGGTCGGGTTCTTCCAGATCGGCGTTTCCGGCGCATCCGCCTTTTCGCCGGCGGCGAAGGGGCTGTTCTGCACGTTCAGCGTGTCGCCCCGGTCCTTGCTGTAGCCCATGGCCTCCTTGACGAGGTCGTTGATCTGCGCCATTTCCTTGGCGGCGAGCGGCTTGAAACTGGCCTTGCCGTCCTTGTCGGTTTCCTTGCGATGATTCACCACGACGGCCACGGACAGGCGCTTGATGGCGCCGACCGGCTGGCGCACGTGGCGGATGGTCTTGTCGAGCTCGTAGTTGGTGGTGGCGTCGCGGCGTCCCTGCGCGGCGAGGACGGCGGCCGAACTCGTCGTCGCGGCGGCGCCTGCCGGGGCGGTTGCGCCGGCAGTCGCACCCGGCGTGCCGGGGGCGGGCGGCGCGGTGAGCGGGGCCGTGGCCGGCACCGGCGGCTGGTTGGAAAGGGCGCCGGGCACGCCGGCGGCCGCCGGCCTGCCGCTGGCATCCTCGCTCACCTGCTGGCTGCGGATCGAGGCCTCGGCGGGCGGGTTGGGCTTGTAGATCTCGGCGACCTGTTCCGATTGCGAGAAGTCGACGTCGGCGGTGACCTGGGCGCGGAAGTTGCCGGGCCCGACCAGTGGCGCGAGGATGGTCTCGATGCGGCGGACGTAGCTCGACTCGATTTCCTGCACGTATTTCAGCTGCGTCGCATCGAGGCCGGCGCTGCGCCCGTTGGCCTTTTCGGAAGAGAGCAGGTTGCCGTTCTGGTCGATCACGCTGACGTTGGCGGCAGGCAGGTGCGGCACGCTGGAGGCGACCATGTGGGCGATGCCGGCCACCTGGTTCGGATCGAGGTTGCGGCCGGGATGGATGTTGAGCACGACGGAGGCGGAGGGCTTCTGGTCGTCGCGCATGAAGCCGGTCTGCTTGGGGATGGCGAGGTGCACGCGTGCGCCCGCCACCGCGGCGAGCGACTGGATGGAGCGCGACAGCTCGCCTTCGAGGGCGCGCTGGAAGTTGATCTGCTCGATGAACTGCGACATGCCGAGCTTCTGGTTCTCCATCAGTTCGAAGCCGACCAGGCCGCCCTTGGGCAGGCCCTGCGAGGCGAGCCGCATGCGCAGCTCGTGCACCTGCTGCTGCGGCACCAGGATGGCGCCGCCGGATTCGGAGAACCTGAAGGGCACGTTCATCTGCTGCAGCGCGGCAATGATGTTGCCGCCGTCGCGCTCCGAAATGTTCGTGAACAGCACGGCGAAGGTCGGGGTGCGCGTCCAGGTCCACCCGGCGACCACGATCGCCGTCACCATCGACAGGGCGATGATGGTCAGCAGCTTCTGCTGCATGGGCAGCCGCATGAAGGCGGCAAGCGAGAATTGCGTATCGGCCATATATACCCACCGTTCGTTCGGTTTTCCCGGATCGGGTCCCGGGCATCTGGCGGCATTCTGCCCATGCCATGCAAGAAGCGTTCTGGAGATAAGCGGCAATTTTTGCCTCCTATTTGCCGGCTTGGCCGGTTTGAAGCGGGCGTAATCTGCGGCCATCCCAATAGGGGCGAGCGCATGGACAGCCAGACGGAAAAGCAGCAGGAAAACCCGCAGCGGATCGAGGCCGGCCGCCTGGCGGAAGCCTTTCGCCTGTTCAGCCAGGCCTCGGAAGATCTTGCCGGCGCGTATACCAGCCTGCAGGAACAGGTGGCCGGCCTGACGGCGGAACTGGCGCTGGCCAATGGCCGCCTGAAGCGCGAATACGCGGAAAAGACGGCGCTCAACGAGCGCCTGGCCCTGCTGCTCGACGCCCTGCCGGCCGGCGTGGCCGTGCTGGATGCCTTCGGCCGCGTCGAGCAGGTGAATCCCGCCGCCGCCGGCATCCTCGGCGCCGACATCGAGGGCCGCATCTGGGAGGAGTTCGCCTCTTCCTGCCTGGTGTCGACGACGACGCCGGGCGAATGGGAAATGCCGCGCCTGCGGGATCGCCGCATTGCCGTCACCGAAACCCGGCTGGCGGCGAGCGGCGGACGCATCGTGCTGATCCACGACGTCACCGAGGCGCATCGCATGAAGACGCTGGCGGCGCGCAACGAGCGGCTGGCGGCGATGGGCGAGATGGCGGCCGGACTCGCCCACCAGCTGCGCACGCCGCTGGCGGCGGCGCTGCTCTACGCCGGCGCGCTGGAGAACCCGCGACTGCCCGAGACGGAACGCACGCGCTGCGGCAGCCGCGTGGTCGAGCGCCTGCAGTACCTGGAGCGCCTGATCCGCGACATGCTGACCTTCGCCCGCGGCGAGGCGAGCGGCGGCGAATCGATCCCGGTGTCCGAGCTGATGGCCGAGGCGGTGCAGGTGTTCGAGCCGCTGGCGCGCCGCCGCGAGGTGGCCTTCGTCGTCGCCGACGACAGCGCCGATGCCGCCGTCAGCGGCAACCGCAAGGCGCTGTCCGGCGCGCTGGTGAACCTGATGGAAAACGCCCTCGATGCCTGCGCTTCAGGCGGTCGCATCGAGCTGGCCGCCGGGCTGGCCGACGGGACGGTATGCATCCGCGTGCGCGACAACGGCCGCGGCATGGATGCGGCGACCCAGGCGCGCCTGTTCGAACCCTTCTTCACGACGCGCGCCGAAGGCACCGGTCTCGGTCTCGCGATCGCCCGCGGCGTCGCGCGCGCCCACGGCGGCGGCATCGAGGTCGAGTCCGCCCCGGGCGCCGGCGCCCTGTTCAGACTGACTTTGCCGGCGGTGGTTGCAAACCCGGCCGGCGCCACCGAACAACTGCAACCGATGGAACGGAGAGCATCATGCCTGAGCCACTGAACATCCTGGTCGTCGAGGACGACCTGCAACTGCGCGACGCCCTGTGCCTGACGCTGGAATGCGCCGGCCACCATGTGATGGGTGCGGCCGACGGTCCGGCGGCCTTGCGCCTGCTCGAGCGCGAGGCGTTCAACCTGGTGGTGAGCGATCTGCGCATGCAGCCGATGGACGGCATCGAGTTGCTGAAGGCCATCCGCGGACGCGAACCCCACCTGCCGGTGCTGCTGATGACGGCCTTCGGCGACGTGGACAAGGCGGTCTCGGCGATGCGCGCCGGCGCCTGCGACTTCCTGCTCAAGCCCTTCGAGCCGAAGGTGCTGCTCGAGCATGTCGCCCGCCATGCGGCGCAGCCCGCGCAGGCGGAGGGCGTCATCGCCGCCGATCCGCGCACGCGCAACCTGCTGGCGCTCGCCGCGCGCGTGGCGAAGACCGAGGCCACCGTGCTGCTCACCGGCGAGTCCGGCACCGGCAAGGAAGTCTTTGCCCGCCACATCCATAGTCAGTCCCCGCGGCACGGCGCGCCTTTCGTCGCCATCAACTGCGCGGCGATTCCGGAGAACCTGCTGGAGGCCACGCTGTTCGGCCACGAGAAGGGCTCGTTCACCGGCGCCCAGGCGGCGCAGGCCGGCAAGTTCGAGCAGGCCCAGGGCGGCACGCTGCTGCTCGACGAGATTTCGGAAATGCCGCTGGCGCTGCAGGCCAAGCTGCTGCGCGTGCTGCAGGAGCGCGAAGTGGAGCGCGTCGGCGGCAAGAAGCCGATCCCCCTCGACATCCGCGTGCTCGCCACCAGCAACCGCGACATGGCCAAGGAAGTGGCCGCCGGCCGCTTCCGCGAGGACCTCTACTACCGCCTCAACGTCTTCCCCCTGCAGATTCCCGCGCTGCGCGAGCGGCCGGCGGACATCGTGCCGCTGGCGCGGCACTTTGCCGGCCTGCACGGCAATCCGGCGGCAAGGTTTGCCGCCGACGCCGAGGCGCTGCTGGCGGCCCATGCCTGGCCGGGCAACGTGCGCGAGCTGGAAAACGCCGTGCAGCGGGCTCTGATCCTGGCTGGCGGCGACACGGTCGCGGCGGAACATCTGCAGCTTTCCCTGCAGTTCGCGGCGCCCGCGGAGCAGCCGCAATGGCCTGCCGCAATAGAGGAAATCCGCCCGGTCGAGCGTCCCCAGGCGGCGCCTTCCAACATGCGCGACCTGGAGCGCCAGCACATCCTGGAGACCCTGGCCGCAGTGAATGGCTCGCGCAAGCGGGCGGTCGAACTGCTCGGCATTTCCGAGCGCACCCTGCGCTACAAGCTGCAGCAGTACCGCACCGCTGGCGCCATCTGACGGTCTCCATGCTGGCATGCGGATTGCTGTAGAAAGGCCGGAAGCCTAAGGAGTTTTGAAATGGACACACGCGGCATAGACCAGATGCTCTCCGAGCTGCGCGCGACGGCGCAGCTCGCCTCCGGCAAGGCCCTGCAGCCGAAACAGGCCGGCGAGGCCGGCGCAGCGGATTTCGGCCAGATCCTGAAGAGCACGCTGGACCAGGTGAGCCAGGCCCAGATGGATGCGCAGAAGCTGGCGCAGGACTTTTCGGCCGGCACCGGCAATGCCAGCCTGCAGGACGTCATGATGTCCCTGCAAAAGGCCAATCTGTCTTTCCAGCAGATGGTGCAGGTGCGCAACCGCCTGGTCTCCGCCTACCACGACATCATGAACATGCAGGTGTAAGCGGCCTGCGCGCCACAAACGCAAAGCGGCGCCTGGGCGCCGCTTTTGCCTTCCCTCCGCCGGGCGGTCACATCATGCCGGTTTCCCTGGCCTTGCGTTCGCGCTCGACGCGGATGATGTAGCGCTGGATCAGCGTCAGCATCTGGCCGGGCAGGTCGACGAACTGGCAGCCGGCCCGCTTGGTCTTCACGCCGCTGCGCAGGGTGAACTCGAAGACGTTGCGCACGCGCAGGGTGGCCAGCACCGTGCCGACGTCGGGCAGCTCGATGCGGCAGTTTTCGAACAGGTGGTCCGTTTCGAATTCCAGCCCCTCCGGCGGCGCCATGACGCCCAGGCCGCCGCCGCTGATGTCGATCACCGTCGTCTCGACGGTCGTCTTGCTGCCGTCGGCCATCTTGACGGGGATGACGCAGCGGATGGGGTGGGCGATCGGCGCGGTCAGGCGGTAGAACTCGCGGCGCTGCAGGCGCAGCAGTTCCTCCGGAATCGCGGCGCGGAAGGCCTCCCGGCCCTCGTATTCCGCCTTGGCGAGGTGCTTGACGTTGAACTGGATCTTCACCTTGTCGTGCGTGGCGATGAAGATCAGCTTGTCGCTGGCCAGCGCCTTGCGGTTCATCTCGGCGTTGCTGCCCGGGTCGAGCAGCATCGTGCCGCCCTCCGCCGAGACGGAGAGCAGGGTGGTGAGCAGGAAGTCGTTGCCTTGGTTGAAATAGACGGTGATGAGGGCGCCCTTGTCGCGCATGGCGCGCAGGATGAAGACGATTTCCTTCTTCGATCGCAGCAGGTACTTGCTGTAGTCGTCGGCCTGCATCAGCTCGAAGCGGAGCGGCGGGCTGTCCTGCAGATCGTTCTCGTTCTGTTTCGTATCGCTCATGCCGCGAGTTTACATTATTGTGCGGCCAGGGACGGCTCGAGGCCGTGCTCCAGTCGGTAGAGCCAGGCCAGCAGTTCCGCCACGGCAACGTAGAGCTGCGGCGGGATGCGGGCATCGAGGTCGACCTGCATGAGCAGCGCCACCATCTCGGGCGATTCATGCACGAAGATGCCGTGCTCGCGCGCCCGCGCGATGATTTCCTCGGCAATCAGGCCGCGTCCCTTGGCGACGACCCGCGGCGCGCTGTCCGCCGCGGAGTAGGCCAGGGCCACTGCCTCCTGCCGGGGTTCACGCGGGTTCATGCGTATTTACCCCCGCGGCGAGCGGCGGCAATCCGGCGGCCGCGAAAGCGGCGGCCAGATCCCCCAGGCCGCGCCGCAGCGCGTCGGCGCTATCCGCATTCGCCGTCATGGCGAGACTGACTTTTCCCTGCGTCAGGGTGAGTGCGACATTGACTTCGCCCAGCCGGGGGAGGGTGAGGCCGAGCTTCGTCGCCCATTGCTCGGCGGGGGCTTCGCCGGACTCGTCGTGCTGCCGCTCCTCCGCCGCTATTTCCCACCGCAGGCCCTGCCCCGGCCAGATATCGCCGCGCCAGATGATGTGCTGCGTGGCGGCGGCATCGAGTTGCTGCTGGACGAGCGCCTGCAATTCGGCAGGCAGGACCGGCGCACTTGAGGCGGGCCCGCGTCCGCTTGCGGGCGTGGCATCCGGCAGGGTCTCGGCGGCCGTGGCCGCTTCCGCCGCTGCCGGGGGTGGCGCGGCATTCGAGGCGCGCGGCGTGACGGCATGGCGTGCCTGCGGCTCGCGCGCCAGCGCTGCGGCCGGATAGCGTCCGGCGATCCATTGCGCCTGGTGGGCTTCGTAGAAGAGCCCGCTTTCGACGATGGCCTGCTGCAATGCCGGCACGAGCTGGGCGGCCTGCAGGGGCGGCTCGGACAGCAGGGGCGCGGCACGGGCGATGGTTGCCGGCTGGGGAGCGCGATCCTCTCCGGCGAGGAGCGCGCTGATGAGTTGTCCGGCGCGCGATAGCGTGGGAGAGGCAGCGTGTTCAGCGGAAGCGGCCTCCGCCCCCTCGGCGAGAATCAGCTGCGGCGTGCGGGCCGTGACGACCAGTTCCAGCGTGTCGCCCGGCTTGGCCGATTGCGGCAGCGCCAGCGTCAGGTTGTGCCCGGCGACGAGGGCGCGGAAGGTGCCGTCGGGGAGGGCGCTTTCAATGCGGGCGGTGAAGCGCTGCCCTACCGGCAGCTCCGGCAGGTCGGCGGAAATCTCGCGTACCGGCGAGACCGGGTTGACGAGGGATTCCGTCAGGATTCGCAGGCGTGCGGCAAGATCGGTGGGAATCATGACGTTTCCCCTCCGCCAGGGTCATCCCGGGGCAAGGCGGCTATTGGCCGGCGTGGGCGCCGTAAGCCCGACGAATGGAGCGTTCGCGCGCGCCGCCGCCGAGGAACTGCTTGACCTGCTCCATCCAGGGTTCCGTATGGCGCCGCACCTCGGCGTCGTCGGCCAGGATGCGGTGGATGAGCGCCAGCTTGCGCGTTCTCTCCGACGCGGAGAGCCGGATCGGTTCGCCATCCGCCTCGAGGTGGCGGGCCAGGCCGGCGCAATCCTTTTCCAGCGCCGTCAGCCGGTCCCAGTCGCAGGCGGCGGCCGCCTCGACCATTTGCGCGGAAATCGCGCTCATCGATTCGTACAGGGCAAGCGTGTTCATGGCTTGTTTCCGATCTGTTCCCAGGCGCCCTTCAGCTCGGCGAGCAGGTGGCTGATCTCGTCGAGGATGGCCGGCTGGTCGTGCATATTGGCGTAGAGCAGCCGGGCGCTCATGTAATCATAGAGCGCGCCAAGTTTTCCGGCCAGTTCGCCGCCGGCGTCCTGGTCGAGGCTCGCCTTCAGTCCGTTGGTGATGATGTTGATGGCCTTGGAGATGGCCTCGCCCTTGCGCGCCACGTCGTCGGCGCCGCCCTTGCGCTTCATGTGGAGGGAGGCGGAGGACACGGCCAGCATGGCGCCCTCGAAGAGCATGAGGATGAGCTTGTGCGGGTCGGCGGTCTCGACGCCGGTTTCGATCCCCGCCTTGGCGTAAGCCGCCTTCGGGTTATGCATCGCTGCAAACATCTTCTGGGTCTCCTCGTGTTATTCGCTTGAGCCGCCTGCCTTGGGCAGGTTTGCCAACTGCTGCTGCAGGTAGTTGCTGGTCTGCGTCATGCTGGCAAGCATGGTGTCGAGTGCCGTGAATTGGGCGCGGTAGCGCTTTTCGATCACGGTCAACCGGGCCGCCAGCGCCTCGCGCCGCGTGCCGAGTTCCTTGATCGAGGCGTTGATGCCGTCCATGCGGCCGTCGACCAGGCCGTCGTTTTCCAGCATGCGGCCGACCAGCTTGTCGAGCAGGTCGGCATAGCCGCGGGCGAAACCGATGGTGCCGCGGTCGCCGGTGGCGCCGCCGGTGATGCTGATCTTCAGGCCCGTGGCGTCGCCGGCGCCGGTCAGTGCCTGGCCCGATCCGCTGGCGGCAATGCCGCCGATGCTGCCGGCGACATCCACGCCGGCCGTGTCGACCGTGCTGCCGAAGAGGTCGGTGGCCGCATTGCCTCCGGTGACGGCGACCGTGGAAGCCGAGCCGTAGCGGCTGGACGTCACGGTGAGCTTGCCGCCCGACTCCGTGACGACCACGCTGCTGCCCGCCGACGAGAGCGCGCTCGCGCCGTTGATCTTCGACTGGATTTCCGCCGCCAGCGCCGCGGTCGTCAGGTAGGTGCCGGCATTCAGGGTCACGCTGACCGCAACCCCATCCACCGTCAGGCTGAGGGCGTCGTTGCTGCCGGCGTTGATGGTCAGCGCGGCGTTGCCCTGTCCGACGGTCTTGCCCTGGGTGGCCAGCTGCGTGACGTTGACGGCATAGTTGCCGTTCTTCGTGTCCGCTGTCGAGGACACGAAGGAAACCAGGCTGTCAGTCGGCTTGCCCACGGCGGCGAACAGCGTGGCAACGTCCTTGGTGCCGTCGTTCAGCGCGGCCGTCAGCTTGCTCGAGTCCAGCTTCAGCGTGCCGTCGGTCTGGAAGGTCACGCCGATGTCGCTAAGCGTTGTCAGGCCGCCGCCGGCGCTAGACAGCGCGGTGTTGAACAGACCGCGCAACTGGCTCTGTACCGAGCGGACGGTGGCGTCGCCGGTCAGGATGGAAGCCTGCTTGCTGGCGGCGTCGTACTTCGACAGGTTGGTCAGGGTCGCGTTCAGGTCATTGAAGGCTTTCACGAAGGACTCGACGGCAGCCTTCGTGCCGGCGGTGTCCCTGGCCACATTCAGTGTCGTCGTTCCCCCTTCCTTCAGCAGGTTCAGGGTGACGCCCTCAATGGCGTCGGTCCAGGTGTTCGTCGGCTTGCTGATGGCGATGCCGTCGATGATCGCCGCGGCATTTTGCGCAGCCACGGTCTGCGAGAGGTTCGTCGTGCCGCCGGTGGTTGCGTCATACACCAGTTGCGACAATCCGGCCGCGTCGGTGTTGTTTAGGTCATCGTCCGCTACGGTGACCTTCAGCGCATTGGCGACGCCGGCATCTTCTGAGGCGATGACGAGGCGGTAGCCGCTGCCGTCATTGATGATGCTTGCCGACACGCCGGCATCGGCGGCGTTGATCGCGTCGCGCACACCGGCCAGCGAGGCATTCTCGCTGCCGATGGTGATGGTCTTGGCGGATTTCTCCGGATTCAGCGTGAAGCTGCCGCCGCTGTAGGTACCGAACTGGATGGTCAGGCTGCCGGTGCCGACCGTGTCGCTGGTGGCGTCGAAAGTGGCCGACTTGAGCTTCTGCGCCTGGGCCAGCGTCTGCACTTGAATTGAATAGCTGCCGGGCGAGGTCGTGCTGGCAGCGCTTGCCGTCAGCACGGTGCTGTCGGCAACGCTTGCCTTGACGGCGGTAAATTTTGCCGGCGTGGCGAGTGCCGCCACGGCGCTCTGGAAGGAGGAAAGGGCCCCCTTCAGGCTGCCGTAGGCGGACAGCTGCGCCTGGTACTTCGCTTCCTTGGTGGCGAGAAGGGTGAAGGGACGTTGCTCCAGCGCCATGAGCTGGCTGACGAGGCCATTGACGTCCAGCCCCGAGCCGATTCCTGGTGATGAAATTGCCATTCCCGTCCCCTGTCAGTTGATCTCCGTCAGGCCTTGCCCTTGAGCAGCAGGCCCTGCAGTCGATCCATCGCCCGGGCGATCGCCAGCACTTCCTCGTTGGGAATCTGCCGGATCACTTCCTTCGTGGCGCCATCGACTACGCGGATCACGGTCTTGCCCGTTTCTCCGTCGACCATGAACTGCAAATTCTGTGCCACCGGCTCGGTGACACGCTGCAACTGTTTGGCAACCTCCTGGACCTGTTCGCGTGCCGGGCTTGAGGCGGTTTCCGCCGCCGGTTTGGCCGGAGGGTCGGAGCGCTTGGGCTGGGTGGACTGGGGCACGTTGCCCATCCCTGAAATCTGGGGTATCGCCATGTTCCTACTCCTTGAACATTGCGACGACGCGGGCGGCCTTGTGGGCCGGCCCGCGTATCGTCATGCTGCTGCCTGCCTTAACCGCGGATCAGCGTCAGCACCTGCTGGGGCAGGGCATTGGCCTGCGCCAGCATCGCCACGCCGGCCTGCTGCAGGATCTGGGCGCGGGTGAGGTTGGCTGTTTCCTGCGCGAAATCGGCATCCTGAATCCGCGAGCGCGACGCCGTCAGGTTCTCGGCCGTGGCCTGCAGGCTGGAGATGACGGACTCGAAACGGTTCTGGATCGAGCCGAAGGTCGAACGCAGGTTGGTGATCGAGGTCAGCGCGGCATCGGCGCGCGTGATGGCGACGTTGGCGTTGGCGACCGAGGTTACGGAAACCGAGTTGAGCGCCGAGGCGCCGAGCGCCATCGAGCTGCCGTCGGCATAGCCGATGTAAGCCTCGTTGTTCCCGGACAGGGTAATCGATTCGGTGGAGGTCAGCCGGATCGTGCCGCCAAACGTGTTGGATACTGCCGTGCCGCTGGCCACGGTTGCGGCGGTTTTGGCATCGTTGCTAGAGTTGTTCAGGCCGGCGGATGTCGTGGTGAGGCCGGCGCCAATCAGGGTGCTGCTGGTATCGGCATCGGTGGCCGTCTGGGATACGACGATATTGCGGCCATCCGCCGCGTTCAAGGTCAGCTTGCCGCTGCTGAACGTGGCCGTCACGCCAGTGGCGGCGGAGTTCGCGTTGATCGCGATGGCCATGTCGGCGCCGGCGATAGTGGTTGACGCAGCCGCGTTATAGATGTTCGTACCGTTGATGCTGAGGGTGTAGGTGTCCGCCGCCGCCCCGCTGACCAGCGTCGTGTAATCGAACACCACCGTGGTGTCGGCAGACGCCGTGAGGTTGGGCACGCTCGACTCGTTGATGGCCTTGACCTTCGAGTAGGCGCTGCTGGCCGTCCGGCCCGCATTGCCTGCGCCCGAGCTGTTGTCGGCCGATGCGCCAACGGCGACGGCAGAGTTCGAGCCGACCGTGATCGAAAGATCGCCGGAGGCCAGCGCGTTGGTAATATCGACCCCCGTGCCTTGCTGGCCAAGGGCCAGGCTTGTGCTATAGGCCGTTGAGCCGTTCACATAGTCGGCGGTTTTGCCGATGGCGGTGGTGCGCATGCTGGTCGAAAGACCGATGGAAATGGTCTCGCCGACGTTGGCGCCAACCTGGAAAGTCGCCGTTCCGAAACTGCCGTCGAGAAGCTTCTGGCCGTTGAACGAGGTTTGAGCCGCAACGCGGTCGACCTCTGCCAGGCGCTGTTGCACTTCCAGGTCCAGAGCGGCCCGGTCCGAGGCGCTGTTGGTGGCGTTGGCTGCTTGCACAGCCAGTTCGCGAACGCGCTGCAGGTTGCTGGCGATTTCGGCCAGCGCGCCTTCACCGGTTTGCGCCAGGGAAATGCCGTCGCTGGAATTGCGGGCAGCCTGGTTGAGACCGCGAATCTGTGTCGTCATCCGCTCGGAAATTCCGAGGCCCGCGGCATCGTCCTTGGCGCTGTTGATGCGCAGGCCGGAGGAAAGGCGCTGGAGGGAGGTGGCGAGTTGGGTTTGCGAGGTATTGAGGTTGCGCTGCGAATTCAGAGACGCAATGTTGGTGTTGATAATCTGAGGCATGATCTGTCTCCTATGTGATGAGAGGGTTCTGACAGCCTCACGCCCCCTGACTCCCGATCCGGATGGCGATGATGTTGCCGTCAAGAGCTTTATCGGTTCGAGACGGGAAAACTTTAGGGGAATTTCCCAATGCCGCGGCCTATTGCATTGATTGGATGGGGATTTGTCCCCGGCCGCAAAAAGTTCTTCAGGTTTTCTAAATCCGCGCCGATAATGCCTGTACACGCTGAAATGCGTGCAGGGTTTAGAAGTCCCCTGACTCCCAGGAAAACCGCCGGCAACCCCGGCGGTTTTTCTTTGCAGTTTCCGGATTTCAGTCGGCCGAAACCACGCGGTTTTTGCCGGCCTTCTTGGCCTGGTACATCGCCGCGTCGGCACGGGCAATCGCATCGTTGCGTTGCTCGTCGGCATGGAAGGCCGTGACGCCAGCGCTGAAGGTGATGAGGAGCTTTTCGTTCTTGTGCAGGAAAAAGCGCTTGGTCAGCTCGCGCTGCAGGCGCGTCAGGGCGGAGACGGCATCGGGAAGCGAGGTATCCGGCAGGATGATGAGGAACTCCTCGCCGCCGTAGCGCGCCAGAGTGTCGTGCGGCCGCATGGTCTCGCGGATGACGCGGGCAAGATGGACCAGGGCATCGTCGCCGGTCTGGTGGCCGTAGGTGTCGTTGAGCCGCTTGAAGTTGTCGACATCCAGCAGGGATATGCATATCGGCATTTGCCGGCGTTTGGCGCGGGCCAGCTCGCGGTCCAGGGTTTCCTCGAGCCCCTTGCGGTTGAGGGCCCCGGTAAGCTGGTCGTGGCGCACCATTTCGCTGGTCTCGGCAAGCTCGTTCTGCAGCCGGGCGACTTCCTGCTCGGCCTCGTCGACGCGCGCCTTCATGGCGTTCAGTTCGTCGCGCGAACGCTGCGCATTGAGTTGAATGATGCGCGTTTCGCGCACCACTTCCTCGATGACGTCGTTCAGTTCGGCCAGATCGTTGGCGGCGCTGATTTTCTCGGCGCACTTTTCGATCTTGTCGTGGTAGTCGCTGGTCGATTCGGAGAAGGTGGCCAGATGGTCGACGAACCCGGCCAGCATGGCCTTCAGCCGCTCCTTGGCTTCGTTGAGATTTTTCTTCAGGGCGCTCTGGCGGTAGATGACTTCCTTCAGGCGCTGGCCGACATCGTCCAGCCTGCGGATGTTGAGCGGCTCGCCGAAGAGGTCGAGCACCATGCCGATTTGCCCCTGCACCCACTTGTCGTCCTCTACCAGTTCGCTGATGTTCTCGATGACGAGCTGGAGCAGCTTCTGGAGGGCAGCCTTGAGTTCGGCCTGGTCTTCGGCGACGAAGTGCAGGCGGTAGTTGAATTGCTTGAGCCGCTTGGCCAATAAGGCGAATGTCGCGGCATCGCGGGCCTGCCGCACGCTGGCCGCCAGGGCCGTCGCTTCATCGGCCAGTTCCGGCGTGTCGATCAGCAGCATGCTGGTCGAGCTTTCCACCAATTGGGCGATCAACTCGCGCAGTTCGGCGCTGGGCAGGCGCGACTCGGCGGGGGTGGCAGGCTGGAGTACGGCGCCTGGTTCGCGCCCGGACGTCGCCGCATCAGGGGTGGGCGCTATCTCTCCGGTGAGTGCGGAGGGCTCGGTTCCGGGCCCCGACCTCGACCAGGATCGCAACAACGAGTGCATGCGCTCGTGCAGATTGCCTGGGTCGGCGCCCGCGGATTCCAGGATATGGCTGACGGCCTCCCGCTTCTTGGCCGGCGTGAGGCCGGAATGGCGCCGTTCTATTTGCGCGAGCAATTCCCCGATCAGACCGGCCCAGTCGAGCGGATCCGCCTCGAGTTCCCTGAGTACGGCCAGCATGGCGGCATGCAGGGTTGCCCAGTCTTTGGCTGCTATGGCGTTATCGAGCTGCTGCCCGAAGCGGACCTGTTCGGGCGTCGCCCGGGGCAGCCGCCCGGACAGGTTTTTCAGGGCGCGTTCCGGGAACTCCTCGCCTTCCGTTGTTCCCGCTATCTCGTGATACAGAGTGCGGTAATTGTCCGGCGTCGGCGGAATCCGGCGAGTCGCCAGTCTCCTCAGGGCTTCACGTGCGATTTCAGAAGGTTGGGTAATGTCGGCCATGAATGGATGTCCTTCGCCGTGAACTAACGGCAGAAGAAGGCCGGACTTGAAGGCTGGCCGGAAGGACCTTATTCGACCAGGCCGTGCTTGAGGCCGTAATGGGTCAACTCGGCATTGTTCTTCAACTTCATTTTCTCGAGCAGACGTGCCCGATAGACGCTGACCGTCTTGACGCTGAGCTTGAGTTCTTCCGCAATCTGGGTGAGGGTCTTGCCGGAAGCGATCATGACCAGAGTCTGGTATTCCCGGTCCGAGAGCTTTTCATGTGGCGGACGTTCAGTGTCTTCCGTGATGGCGTTGGCAAGTTCCTCGGCGAGCGAGGGGCTCACGTACTTCTTGCCGCAAGCGACCTGGCGGATGGCTGTCACCAATAGTTCAGGGGCACTTTGCTTGGTGAGGTAGCCGGAGGCGCCGGCCTTGAGTGCGCGGATGGCGTATTGTTCCTCCGGATGCATGCTGAGCATGAGGACCGGCAGCTTGGGGTATTCCTTCTTGAGTTGTTTCAGGGTATCGATGCCGTTCTTGTCGGGCATTGAAACATCCATCAGGACGACGTCCCATTTTCCCTGGCGGGCCATTTGCAAGGCCTGCACACCGTTTTTGGCTTCGCCGGCAACAACCATGTCTTCCGAGTCGGACAGGATCTGGCGCAAGCCATGGCGGACGATGGCGTGATCATCGGCAATGAGAATGCGTATTTGCGTTGTCATGGACTTGAGCTCTCGTTCATTGGTTTGCGTCCGGGCGGATGGCTTCGCTTGGCCTGAAAGGCGCACGCAGTATGACACGGGTGCCCGAGGGCGAATTCCTGGCCAGTTCCAGCGATCCTCCCAGGCCCCGCATCCGCTCGCGTATCCCTCGCAGGCCAAACGATTTTGGCTTGTTCATGTCTTCGGCCGAGATGCCGCGACCGTTGTCGGCGATTTCAAGCATCAGGTCATCGCCTTCGGTACCAAGCCTGATCCCGACCCAGGTGGCCTGGGCGTGTTTCGCGACATTGGTGAGGGCTTCCTGAAAGACGCGGAACAGGGCCAGCGAGGTCGTTTCGTCGGGGTCGAC
The DNA here is from genome assembly GCA_032027165.1 of Denitratisoma sp. Lineage (NCBI taxonomy): Bacteria > Pseudomonadati > Pseudomonadota > Betaproteobacteria > Nitrosomonadales > Sterolibacteriaceae > Denitratisoma > Denitratisoma sp. Next base: position 481,294 of record JAVSMO010000001.1, read on the forward strand.
TTCATGGGTGATTCCCGTCGTGTCGCAATTGAGTCCGACCCGCTGCGAGAAGTCGTCTGCCTGGCATTCGATTGCCGCAGCCAAGCCAAAGTCCTTGAGGATGCCGGGTCGCAGTTCGCGTGCGACGCGCCCCGCGGTACTGATGGCCTCGTCGATGAGGCCTTCAACGGCACGCACGCGCTTGCGCAGTTGCAGGGGGTCGGTCGGCAGTTTGCTCGAGAGCAGCGAGGTCTCGATTTTGATTGCCACCAGGGTGCCGCCGAGTTCGTCGTGGATGTCCCGGGCGATCCTTTCGCGCTCCTCCTCCTTGGCGGCTTCCAGATGCGATGAAAGTTCGGCCAGTTGGGCTCGCGATTCCCGCAGTTCGTTTTCGGCCAGCTTGCTCTGGGTAATGTTGGAAGCGATGCCTTCCCATTGGACTTCGCTGCTGGCGATGCGTCGTGGCGCGGCACGCAAATTGATCCATTTTTCCGTTCCGTCAGCCCCGCGGATACGGCCGTCCCAGTTCATCTGGGAAAGATCTTCCGCCGAGCAGGACAGGGCCGCCTCGAACGCAGGGCGATCCTCGGCATGGATGGCATCGAAGAAAGGTTCGGGTGCGGCAACCAACTCGCCCGGGGTGCGGCCAAGCAGAGCTTCTGCGCCTTCGCTGACATATAAAAAGCGGAATCCGCCATCCATCTGGCGCAAGAGTTGGAAGGCCATTCCGGGGATATTGGAGACCAGCGCCCGAAAGCGCGCCTCATTGTCCTTGACAGTCTCCAGGGCGGTGCGGCGCTCGGAGCGGTTGTTCGCCTCGCGCATCTCGCGTTCGACTGCGGGCACGAGACGGTCAAGACGGTCCTTGGACAAATAATCATGCGCCCCGGCACGCATGGCGGCGATCGCGGTTTCTTCTTCAATGACGCCGGAGACGATTATGAATGGCAGGTCGAGATGCAGCTCCTGCATCAGCGCCAGTGCTGCCAGCGCATTGAAGCCGGGCATGCTGTGGTCGGAAAGAATGGCATCCCACTGCCTGGCAAGCATGGCTTGGCGAGTGGTACTGGCGTTATCCACGCGCTTGAACTGGAGCGTGTAGCCGGCGCGCTTGAAGCATCCGGCCAGCAGGAGGGCGTCGTCCTCCGAGTCCTCGATGATCAGGATATTTAGCGATGTTTTTTTGTGCGGCTGCACTTGAACCATTGCCATACGGTGCTGAATGATGTCTTCCTGAAATTGGAGTCTACTCTAACCGGCTCTCGTCACAAGCGCACGGGGGGTGCAGTGCATTCGGCTATAATTTTGGCCGTGCCGGCATAGCTCAGTTGGTAGAGCAGCTGATTTGTAATCAGAAGGTCGCGGGTTCGATTCCTGCTGCCGGCACCATCCAACTGAATTCCCTCGGCGCCCCCTGCTGGGCGCTTCCTTCTGCAAAGACTAAGTTATTCCGTCGCACTGACTGCCCGGAATTATGACAATAATCAACACAACATTGAGCACAATTTGATCTTGCTATCCCCAACATGATTAAGGAATATTGCTTTCGGCTTAGAGAGGAAAACAGAGAGTCCGAAAATGACCATTTCCAACCTCAACAAAATCTGCACGCTGTTGCGGGGGAGTTTTCCTGCTATCGATTCCGGCAAGGATCTTGCCCTCGTCTTGGAAGTGGGGCGTAGGCAGGAGGCGGGAACGTTGATGACCCAGAAGCAACTTTGTCTCTGCGGAATCGCACCCGCCGCAACAGTCAGACGAAGATTGCGGCGACTGGTCGCAAAGAAAATCATCAGGAAGGCAATCAGCAATAACGACGGCAGATCAGTCACCCTGTGTCTGTCGGATGTTGCGATAAAGCAACTCAAGCAGGTGAGCCGCGTGGTCAAGCAACTTGACTGGTAGCTCCAGGGGCTGAATGAAGGCCGAGTTGCATGCCCTGATGTCGAAGGCGAAGACTCCCCATAAGCTGTCAGAGGCGCTCTTTCAGTACTGTTCTCCCGAAGAGGGAGTCCGGAGGATCGATTTTCTTTGCGGGAAGCGAGCCGCCAGGTTGGAAATGACCTGCTTTATAGAGACGCGTTCCCAGATTGCAGCCCACAAATTGGCTAGCCGCCTTGAAGCCAGAGTCTTTGGCGACAGGTGTGTGTTTTTCGAAGTGCCCTTGGCGAACGATTTCGTCTGTGAGAGCTTCTCGCTGGATGGAAGCCGGGAACAGCCAATATCAGTGTCCTGCAAGTGCAGCTGGTAGCACCTTTCCTTTTGTCCTTTTACGGCTAGGCGGGACCGAGCCCGCCAAATCGTTCATAGAAGTACGGAGCTGCCTCCGGCAACCGGCCGTTGGCGGTTTCGAGAACCGACATCAGATGGTTTTCGGCTTCTCGCTGGGTGAGGATATACAGTTCATGGCAGAGCTGGCGTGCAGCGTTTCCTGGCCAATCGTGGGGCAACAACTGGTCTGGTAGTTGGGGATCGCGCAGCAAGGTTCGGCGGAACTCATGCATGAGCAGTGTGCGCACAACGAAACATTGTTCGGGGTCCAGTTCGCGCGCGCTTTTCAAGGCTTTCAGCACGGGGCGAAAGCGATCCAGGAAGCGTTTGTAATCCTGCGAGATCAATCCAAGATTCCAGCACTCGCGTACCAGCTCCCGCGTTGGCTTGCTGACGAGTGCGCCCAAACTCTTGGCCCGCAATACCACCACGCTCTCCTGGACACCATTGCTTTGGAGGATGTCCAGCAACGGATCCAGGTTGGCTGAGGGGTGTGCCAGTACGCCGGGGGCAATGACCCCGAATCCTTCCCACTGCAGTTCCTTGCGAACATCGTCGCGTTGCGTTGGCGTGAGATCGCTACCTGCTGTCAGGACGATTTGCCAATCGCCTTCCCAATGTACTTTGGGTTGGGAATAGATGCGGCGATAGGCATGCTCGAAGCGGCGCCTGCCAGTAGCAGTCAGACCATAGTAGCTGCAACGTCCGATATGCTCGGATGCCAGCCAGCTGTCCTTCGATAGGCGGAATACGCTGGTTCGTACCAGCCGATCATTAATACCGAGAGGCTTGACGAGATTAATGAAGCTGCCCAGCCATACGGAGCCACCATGTGGGGCGATCGAGTCGCCATAGATGGTGATGATCAGTGAGTTGGCGCGGACGGGCCTCTCGCGTAAAAAATCTTCGACCCATTGGCTGACGAATCGACTTTTCATGACGTGATTGCTTGGGGGCATCCGTTATTGTCGTTATTGCCGGCTCACCAGAGCGGTCCTGACTGGTCTATGTTGTGTGGTGTGCCGACGACATAATGATACCAGTTCCTTTTTTTATTGGTAACAGATGAATCGCAACCTGTTTCGGTCGGATTCTTCTTGACCTGCCGGCAGGATTTCCATAAAATTCACCTTCTGGTTTCACTCGGACGCGGGGTGGAGCAGTCTGGCAGCTCGTCGGGCTCATAACCCGAAGGTCATAGGTTCAAATCCTATCCCCGCAACCATTCCTGCCTAATCTTGCGAAATTTGCTCGCTTTCCAGTCGGTTGGCTTTTGCTGGAAATTTTGCATTTTGCAGTGCCATTGCGGGTGGGTAGGGGTTTACTTCAATTGAAGAACCCCATATAATTCCGCTTCTCTGCTGATGCGGAGCCGGCGATTGGGCTGGACGTTCTTTAACAATCTAAACAGCCGATAGGTGTGGGTGCTTGGTTGGTTGGGCGCTGGGGCTTTTGTGTCTTGGCGGATCGGATTGATTGAGTGCTCATACTGAAGTTAATAGTAGTTCCAGCTTGGAAGCAGGTTGGGACTCTGTGATTCTTTATGAGTTGTAGTAATTAAGCAGAGATTGAACTGAAGAGTTTGATCCTGGCTCAGATTGAACGCTGGCGGCATGCTTTACACATGCAAGTCGAACGGCAGCACGGGGGCAACCCTGGTGGCGAGTGGCGAACGGGTGAGTAATGCATCGGAACGYGTCCTGTAATGGGGGATAACCTAGCGAAAGTTAGGCTAATACCGCATACGTCCTGAGGGAGAAAGCGGGGGMTCGYAAGACCTCGTGTTATAGGAGCGGCCGATGTCGGATTAGCTAGTTGGTGGGGTAAAGGCCTACCAAGGCGACGATCCGTAGCGGGTCTGAGAGGACGGCCCGCCACACTGGGACTGAGACACGGCCCAGACTCCTACGGGAGGCAGCAGTGGGGAATTTTGGACAATGGGGGCAACCCTGATCCAGCCATGCCGCGTGAGTGAAGAAGGCCTTCGGGTTGTAAAGCTCTTTCGGCCGGGAAGAAATCGTGCGGGCTAATACCCTGTATGGATGACGGTACCGGAAGAAGAAGCACCGGCTAACTACGTGCCAGCAGCCGCGGTAATACGTAGGGTGCGAGCGTTAATCGGAATTACTGGGCGTAAAGCGTGCGCAGGCGGYTBYRTAAGACAGRTGTGAAATCCCCGGGCTTAACCTGGGAACTGCGYTTGTGACTGYRVRRCTWGAGTRCGGCAGAGGGGGGTGGAATTCCACGTGTAGCAGTGAAATGCGTAGAGATGTGGAGGAACACCGATGGCGAAGGCAGCCCCCTGGGCCGATACTGACGCTCATGCACGAAAGCGTGGGGAGCAAACAGGATTAGATACCCTGGTAGTCCACGCCCTAAACGATGCGAACTAGGTGTTGGGGAAGGAGACTTCTTTAGTACCGTAGCTAACGCGTGAAGTTCGCCGCCTGGGGAGTACGGTCGCAAGATTAAAACTCAAAGGAATTGACGGGGACCCGCACAAGCGGTGGATGATGTGGATTAATTCGATGCAACGCGAAAAACCTTACCTACCCTTGACATGCCCGGAACCCTGCTGAGAGGTGGGGGTGCCCGAAAGGGAATCGGGACACAGGTGCTGCATGGCTGTCGTCAGCTCGTGTCGTGAGATGTTGGGTTAAGTCCCGCAACGAGCGCAACCCTTGTCGCTAATTGCCATCATTGAGTTGGGCACTTTAGCGAGACTGCCGGTGACAAACCGGAGGAAGGTGGGGATGACGTCAAGTCCTCATGGCCCTTATGGGTAGGGCTTCACACGTCATACAATGGTCGGTACAGAGGGTTGCCAAACCGCGAGGTGGAGCTAATCCCTTAAAGCCGATCGTAGTCCGGATYGKWSTCTGCAACTCGASWSCRTGAAGTCGGAATCGCTAGTAATCGCAGATCAGCATGCTGCGGTGAATACGTTCCCGGGTCTTGTACACACCGCCCGTCACACCATGGGAGCGGGTTCTACCAGAAGCAGKTAGCCTAACCGCAAGGAGGGCGMTTGCCACGGTAGGATTCGTGACTGGGGTGAAGTCGTAACAAGGTAGCCGTATCGGAAGGTGCGGCTGGATCACCTCCTTTCTAGAGATCATCTGACTGATCAAGTACTCACAGCCTATCGGTTGTTTTAGCAGTCCTCGAAGGGTAGCGGGGGTCTGTAGCTCAGCTGGTTAGAGCACACGCTTGATAAGCGTGGGGTCGTAGGTTCAAGTCCTACCAGACCCACCAGCGATTTGCGGTGGTGGTGGAAATCGTGATCGGGGGTGTAGCTCAGTTGGGAGAGCGCCTGCTTTGCAAGCAGGAGGTCATCGGTTCGATCCCGTTCACCTCCACCAATCCTGGAAGGGCAAGAGAGTTTCGAAGCGAGCGAGCTGCGGTTTGCTGGCTTCTGGGCTTTTTAGCCGGAGGCTGTAGGGTTCTTTAAAAATTTGGAAGAAGTAAAGTGTGTTGGCTCGCAAGAGCTGACGCATGGGTTGTGATTGTATCTACTCCCATTTGGCTGCTGACCAGCGAGCCGGATGGGGGCACAAGCGCGAGTTGCCTATGCTTGGGTTCTGCCGCGAGGCAGAGCTTAAGGTTATAGGGTCAAGCGAATAAGTGCATGTGGTGGATGCCTTGGCGATCACAGGCGATGAAGGACGTGCAAGCCTGCGAAAAGCGGGGGGGAGCTGGCAATGGAGCTTTGATCCCCCGATGTCCGAATGGGGAAACCCGGCCCGCAAGGGTCACTCCTGGCTGAATACATAGGCCAGGCAGAGCGAACCCGGTGAACTGAAACATCTAAGTAGCCGSAGGAACAGAAATCAACCGAGATTCCGAAAGTAGTGGCGAGCGAAATCGGATTAGCCTGCACAATTTAGCCATTACGCTAGCAGAACGGTCTGGAAAGGCCGGCCATAGTGGGTGATAGCCCCGTATGCGAAAGCCTGATGGTGGAACTGGGTGTGCGAGAAGTAGGGCGGGACACGTGAAATCCTGTCTGAAGATGGGGGGACCATCCTCCAAGGCTAAATACTCGTGATCGACCGATAGTGAACCAGTACCGTGAGGGAAAGGCGAAAAGAACCCCGGGAGGGGAGTGAAATAGATCCTGAAACCGCATGCATACAAACAGTGGGAGCCCCTGCTTTAATGGCCTTCGGTTCTTTCGGCGAGCGCGCAAGCGCGAGCCAAAAGACTTCCAGATTGAAATAGATCTGGATCGGAGTGTCCACCTTCCAGTAGGAGGGCCATTAAAGCAGGGGTGACTGCGTACCTTTTGTATAATGGGTCAGCGACTTACATTCAGTGGCGAGCTTAACCGGATAGGGGAGGCGTAGCGAAAGCGAGTCCGAACAGGGCGATTCAGTCGCTGGGTGTAGACCCGAAACCAGATGATCTACCCATGGCCAGGATGAAGGTTGGGTAACACCAGCTGGAGGTCCGAACCCACTACCGTTGAAAAGGTAGGGGATGAGCTGTGGGTAGGGGTGAAAGGCCAAACAAATCTGGAGATAGCTGGTTCTCTCCGAAAGCTATTTAGGTAGCGCGTCGTGTATCACTTCCGGGGGTAGAGCACTGTAATGGTTGTGGGGGTCATTGCGACTTACCGCGCCATAGCAAACTCCGAATACTGGAAAGTGCGAGCACGGCAGACAGACAGTGGGTGCTAACGTCCATTGTCGAGAGGGAAACAACCCAGACCGCCGATTAAGGTCCCGAAGACACAGTTAAGTGGGAAACGAGGTGGGAAGGCTTAGACAGCCAGGAGGTTGGCTTAGAAGCAGCCAYCCTTTAAAGAAAGCGTAATAGCTCACTGGTCGAGTCGTCCTGCGCGGAAAATGTAACGGGGCTCAAACTGTGCACCGAAATCGCGGATATGTGCGTTCCACTTTAGTTCATTCCTAGCGAGAAGCTGTCAGCGCGCAGCGCTGACAAAGCGTCCCCCAAAGTCGAGTCGGGGGTGGAGTGAATTAAAGGGAACGCACATATGGTAGGAGAGCGTTCCGTAGGCCGTTGAAGGTGGGGTGTGAACCCTGCTGGAGGTATCGGAAGTGCGAATGCTGACATGAGTAGCGATAAAGCGGGTGAAAGGCCCGCTCGCCGAAAGCCCAAGGTTTCCTGCGCAACGTTCATCGGCGCAGGGTGAGTCGGCCCCTAAGGCGAGGCCGAAAGGCGTAGTCGATGGGAAACAGGTTAATAGTCCTGTACCTTTATGCAATGCGATGGGGGGACGGAGAAGGTTAGGTAGGCCGGGTGTTGGATGTCCCGGTTCAAGCGTGTAGGCGTGCCCGGTAGGCAAATCCGCTGGGCTTAGYCGAGGCGTGATGACGCAAGGTCCTTCGGGACCCCAAGCTGCTGAGACCCCGCTTCCAGGAAAAGCCTCTAAGCTTCAGTTGCATGAAGACCGTACCGCAAACCGACACAGGTGGGCAGGATGAAGATTCTAAGGCGCTTGAGAGAACTCAGGAGAAGGAACTCGGCAAATTAGCACCGTAACTTCGGGAGAAGGTGCGCCCCGGTAGGTTGTAGAGATTCACTCTCGAAGGCCGATGGGGTTGCAGTGAATAGGTGGCTGCGACTGTTTAATAAAAACACAGCACTCTGCAAAGGCGAAAGCCGACGTATAGGGTGTGACGCCTGCCCGGTGCCGGAAGGTTAAGTGATGGGGTGCAAGCTCTTGATCGAAGCCCCGGTAAACGGCGGCCGTAACTATAACGGTCCTAAGGTAGCGAAATTCCTTGTCGGGTAAGTTCCGACCTGCACGAATGGCGTAACGATGGCCACACTGTCTCCTCCTGAGACTCAGCGAAGTTGAAGTGTTTGTGAAGATGCAATCTCCCCGCTGCTAGACGGAAAGACCCCATGCACCTTTACTGTAGCTTTGCATTGGACTTTGATGAGACTTGTGTAGGATAGGTGGGAGGCTTTGAAACCGGGATGCTAGTTCCGGTGGAGCCGTCCTTGAAATACCACCCTGGTGTCATTGAGGTTCTAACCTGGATCCATGATCTGGATCGGGGACCGTGCATGGCAGGCAGTTTGACTGGGGCGGTCTCCTCCCAAAGGGTAACGGAGGAGTTCGAAGGTTCGCTAGGTACGGTCGGACATCGTACTGATAGTGCATTGGCAAAAGCGAGCTTGACTGCGAGACGTACATGTCGAGCAGGTGCGAAAGCAGGACAAAGTGATCCGGTGGTTCTGTATGGAAGGGCCATCGCTCAACGGATAAAAGGTACKCTGGGGATAACAGGCTGATKMCKCCCAAGAGTTCAYATCGACGGVGKMGTTTGGCACCTCGATGTCGGCTCATCACATCCTGGGGCTGTAGCCGGTCCCAAGGGTATGGCTGTTCGCCATTTAAAGTGGTACGTGAGCTGGGTTTAAAACGTCGTGAGACAGTTTGGTCCCTATCTGCMGTGGGCGYTGGADRTTTGASRGGRSCTGCTCCTAGTACGAGAGGACCGGAGTGGACGCACCTCTGGTGTACCGGTTGTGACGCCAGTCGCATCGCCGGGTAGCTATGTGCGGAAGAGATAACCGCTGAAAGCATCTAAGCGGGAAACTYGCCTGAAGATGAGATCTCCCGGAGGCTTGACCTCCCTGAAGGGTCGTGGAAGACCACCACGTTGATAGGCCGGGTGTGGAAGCGCAGTAATGCGTTAAGCTAACCGGTACTAATTGCCCGTGCGGCTTGATCCTATAACCTTAAGCAAGGTCCAGGACAACACCGCGCACAAATACAATCCCAATCCCTGACTTCTTCCAAATACGCTCCGACGTCACCGACGGCGGAGCACCCCGTCAAGTCTGACGACCATAGCAAGTCGGTCCCACCCCTTCCCATCCCGAACAGGGCCGTGAAACGACTCCGCGCCGATGATATTGCGCACCACGCGTGAGAAAGTAGGTCATCGTCAGACTAATTACAGAGAAAGGCCCTGGAGAGATGATCTCCAGGGCCTTTTTATTGACTGCAAACCTTCGGGTATCATCGCGCAACCCCACCGAATAGGGCTGTTATGGATTGGTTGGCAACAACCCGAGAAGCATTTGCCTTGCTATTCACCGGTGATGCTGAACTCTGGCAGGTCATTTTCATTTCACTTAGAGTTTCGATACTGGCAATGCTGATAGCGGCTCCGCCGGCTATTGCCTTTGGCTATTTCCTGGCTACAGCTTCCTTTCCAGGCCGTCGGACGTTGATTGTCATCACCCAGGGCTTGCTTGCATCTCCAACTGTGGTTGTCGGCTTGATCCTCTATCTTCTGCTGTCACGCCAGGGGGTATTCGGATCGCTCAAGCTGCTCTTCACCCAAGAAGCAATGATCATCGGACAAGTACTGATTGCTCTGCCGGTGCTGGTGGCATTTACCATATCTGCCGTTCAGGGGGCTGACCCACGGGTCCGGGAAACCGCAATAAGTTTGGGAGCCTCGCGACTTCGCTCTGCGTGGACTACCTTGCTGGAGGTTCGTTTTGGCGTCATGGCGGCAGTCTTCAATGCATTTGGCAGAATTGTCTCCGAAATCGGCTGCTCGCTCATGGTCGGCGGCAATATTGCCGGCGTAACCCGCAACATCCCCACAGCAATCGCACTTGAAACTAGTAAAGGGGAGTTCGCACAGGGTATTGCCCTAGGTTTTGTTCTTCTCCTGGTTGCGCTCAGCGTCAACTTTGCCCTGGCCTTTGCGCAAGGCGAAGGGGGTATGAAGTGAGCGCTCCGATTCTCGTACTTGAGGGGGTGCGCAAATCGTTTGGGGAACGGCGCATCATAAATGTAGGAAAGCTGGAGCTGGCTGCCGGCGAGAGTTATGTGCTGACAGGGGAGAACGGTTCCGGCAAGACGACCTTCCTGAGGATCATGGCGGGCTTGGAGACGGCTGAGGCTGGTTTCTGCCGGTTCGATGGCAAGCTAGTAAATCTACAGGCCTATCCGGAATCGCTGCGACGTGATGTTATATATGTTCATCAGCACCCTTATCTGTTTCGTGGCAGCATCGCTGACAACATCGCTTACGGACTGAAAGCGCGCGGCATAGCAGGGTCCGCACGTGATCAGATGGTAAAGGATGCCATTGACTGGGCTGGTGTGGCCGATCTGCTCGAGGTGCCGCCGCAAAGGCTGTCAGGCGGTGAAAAGCAACGGGTGGCTCTGGCTCGTGCGCGCGTACTTCAACCGCGTCTTTTCCTGCTCGATGAGCCCACTGCTAATCTGGATACTGAGGCGCGTCAGCAAACCATGAGATTGATACGGGATCTGTGCGCCGCAAACAGTACGGTAGTACTCGCTTGCCATGATCGTGAAATCATCGAACTCCCCCACATGCATCGTCTGCACATGGAACACGGGAGTATCGATGCGCAAGCTAGCTCTGCGCCCGGGGCCTGACATGAAGAAACTATTGTCGCTGGGCTTGCTTTGGCTGTGCACTTCGTCGTGGGCGGATGTGTTTGTACGTGACGATATCATGGCTGACCCTGCTCCAAACCAGTTGAGCGTCTGCCATGAGAATGGTTGCAATAGACTTGAATATGTCAGCTTGACGCTTGAACAATGGCAGGAACTTCGCGGTTTATTTCATCCGCTGGCACGCAGTCCAGAGGAAGAGCGCGAAAGATTGCGCCGTGCGCTTGCCCTGATGGAGAAGTTCGTCGGCGCAGCCACCGGCACCTCCAGGGATAAGGGGGGGACTTTCAATGGTGGTGAAGGGCAGATGGACTGCATCGATGAGTCAATCAATACCACCTTATACCTGACGATGCTACAGAAATACGGGCTGATGCGGCAACATCGGGTGGAGGACCGGGCCACACGCGGCTGGTTTCTTGGGGGCTGGCCACATACGACTGCGGTGATCAGCGAGACCGCTGCGCTTCGGGAGAAGAGGCGCGGCCGCCTCTGGGCAATCGACTCCTGGTTTCTGGATAATGGGGAGCCGCCATTCATTCTTCCATTGGAAACATGGAAGGCCGGGTGGGAGCCAATCCGGTAAAATGCGGAACTTCAGCAGCCACTTTTAGACGGATGAAGACCACTTTCCTGGATTTCGAGCAACCAATCGCCGAATTGGAAGCGAAGATCGAAGAACTGCGTTATGTGCAAGATGATTCGGCCGTCGACATTTCCGAGGAGATTAGCCGCCTGGAAACCAAGAGCCAATCGCTGACCAAGGATATCTACGCCAAGCTTACGCCCTGGCAGATAGCCCAAGTGGCACGACATCCTCAGCGGCCGTATACGCTCGACTATATACAGCATATTTTTACGGATTTTGAGGAACTGCACGGTGATCGTGCCTTTGCGGACGATCACGCCATCGTCGGGGGGCTTGCGCGCTTCAACGGACTGTCGGTCATGGTGATCGGCCACCAAAAGGGACGCGATACCAAGGAAAAAATCCATCGCAATTTTGGAATGCCCCGCCCAGAGGGGTATCGCAAGGCACTACGACTGATGCGGCTAGCCGAAAAATTCGGCATTCCGGTGATCACCTTCGTCGATACGCCGGGCGCCTATCCGGGAATCGATGCGGAAGAGCGTGGCCAGTCCGAGGCCATTGGTCGCAACTTGTATGTAATGGCCGAGTTGAAAGTGCCGCTCATCTGTACGGTGATCGGCGAGGGTGGATCGGGAGGGGCGCTAGCCATTGCTGTTGGTGATGTCGTCATGATGCTGCAATACGCCACTTATTCGGTTATCTCGCCGGAAGGCTGCGCTTCCATTCTCTGGAAGAGTGCTGAGAAAGCGCCCGAGGCGGCAGAAACGATGGGTATTACCGCCTCGCGTCTGAAAACCCTCGGCCTGGTGGATCGCGTCGTGAACGAACCTCTTGGCGGCGCCCACCGCGATCACCGAATCATGGCGCAGGCACTCAAGAAGGCACTGCAGGATGCCTTGCGTCAGGTTTCCGATCTTTCTCCCGCCGAGCTTGTCGAGCAGCGTTTTGAGCGTGTGCTCGGTTATGGCAAGTACAAGGAACAGCAGGCCGCCCGTTGATCTGACCGCCCGGATATTCGACTGCCTGAGGCAGTTTGTCCGGGGGAGCGATCGGCTTGTTGTAGCACTCTCCGGAGGGGTGGATTCCGTCTTTCTTCTGCATGTACTGCTAAGACTGTCCGGAAGGCATGGATTCCATCTGTCCGCACTGCATGTCAACCACGGTATCAGCCCGAATTCGGATCGATGGCAGGCGTTCTGCGAGCAGTTGTGCAAGGCATGGGGAATTCGGCTTGACGTGAAAAAGGTAGCCGTGGAGCGCGACGGCGACGAGGGGCTTGAGGGGGCTGCGCGCCGAGCCCGTTACAAGGCTTTTGCAGAAATGGATGCCGAATGGCTGGTTCTGGCGCACCATCGCGACGACCAGGCCGAGACCCTTCTCTTCAATCTTCTGCGGGGAACCGGCGTCGGTGGTGCCGCTGCCATGCCGGTGGTGCGACCATTTGCCAGCCGCCATGGAACGGGTATTCTGCGCCCGCTCCTTAATACCTCGCGCGAGGAGATCGTGGATTTTGCCCGCGCTGAGGATTTGGTGTGGGTCGAGGACGAAAGCAATGTCGATCCCCGGTATGCCCGCAACTTCCTCCGGCATCGAATTTTCCCATTGCTGAGAGAACGGTTCCCTGGCTGCGATGCCGTGATGGCAAGGGCGGCAGCGCATTTTTCCGAGTGTGAGCACCTGCTGGAAGAGCTTGCCAGAAACGATGCCGCAATGGTCATGCACGAAGGCCGGATCATTGCATCGCGTCTAGCAAGACTCGATGGAGCGCGCGCACGAAATCTGCTGCGGTACGTTCTGCGCAGCGAAGGTATCCTCCAACCGGATAGCGTACGGCTGCATGAAATTGTGCGTCAGGTGTGCAGTGCCGCTCCTGATCGCCATTTGTCCTTCGATTTGGGGGAGAGGGTGCTGTATCGATATCGGGACGAGGTCTGGTTGATTCCGCATGCCGAGACGGGATCTGACACGATGTGGCGGGGGGAGGCCAGGTTGAAATGGGGTGCAGCGGTGCTGCACTTCAAAACCTTGGCGGGTGAGGGAATCAGCCGTGAAAAGCTTGTCAGTAATTGTGTGAGGATTTCCCTCCGGCGGGGAGGGGAGCGCTTTCAGGCGGATGGCCGAAGACCTCGCAGGGAATTGAAGAAGCTGCTGCAGGAACATGCCGTGCCGCCGTGGGAAAGAAGCAAAATGCCATTGTTGTGGTGTGGCGACAATCTTGTCTGGGTTCCCGGCATTGGCATCGATTGCGCTTGGCAATGTGCTCCGGGAGAGCCCGGGATCATGCCGGAGCTCGAGGGCCTACCTCCGGCCGGAAAGCAATTGGGCTAGTTCCACGGCCGACTTGACCCCCATTTTCTCGAAGATGCGGGCCCGGTGCACCTCTACCGTTCGCATGGCGATGTTCAATTCGTCGGCAATCACCTTGTTGTATTTCCCGTCAAGAATGCGCACCATGACCTCCCGCTCTCGAGGCGTGAGCTGTCCTATGCGTGCATCAAGCGACGCCTGTCCCGCACGCCGCTCCTGCCGCGATGCATCGAACGCCAAGGCCTGAATCACGCGATCCACCAGTTCGTTGTCGTTGAACGGTTTTTCGACGAAATCGAAGGCACCCTTTTTGACTGCGGCGACGGCGAGTGGAATATCGCCATGCCCACTGAGGAAGATCACGGGCATGTGGGATCCTCGTTCGGATAGCAGGTCAAACAATTCCAGCCCGCTCATGCCTTCCATGCGCACGTCCAACACCAGGCAGCCCCGCAGGTCGTGCCGCCAGTCGGCAAGGAAAGCTTCTGCCGAATGCCAGGCACGGCTTGCCACCATGCGAGACTTGAACAACCAGGTCAGCGCATCGCGGATGGCCTCGTCGTCGTCAACGATATAGGCGGTTCCAATCATGCCTCCTCCCGCGGCAGGGTGAAGCGGAAAACGGTCCCCCCCTCCGGGTTGGCGTCAACCCACATGCGACCCTTGTGGAATTCTATGATGGAGCGGCAGATGTTCAGGCCCATACCCATGCCTTCCGGCTTCGTCGAGAAGAACGGTTCAAAAAGATGCGCCGCAGCCTCTTGTGCGATCCCGCTGCCATGATCTGCAACACTGACCAGAATGCCCTTTTCGTCCAGGACCGTACTTACGATGAGCTGCTTCCGATCGGATGGCGTGGCTTGCATGGCATCCATGCCATTACGCATCAGATTGAGAAGCACCTGCTCGATCATGACGCGGTCAGCCAGGATTTCCGGCAGAGGGCTGAATAGGTCTTGAACGATCCTCACGCCACCTTTCCGGGCATCTGCTTCGATAAGCCCGGTTGCGTCCTCGATAATTTCGTTGACATTGCAGGGTGCGCGCTGCGGCTCGCTGCGACGAACGAAATCGTAGATGCGTCGGATTACGCGTCCAGCGCGTTGGGCTTGGGCAGCCAGTTTGCCGAGCGCTTCACGCAGCTCGCTTCGCGGCAGGTCGCCTGCGTCGAGGCGATTGATGCAGCCGGTCGTATAGCTGGAGATGGCAGACAACGGCTGGTTCAGTTCATGGGCGAGGGTCGACGCCATCTCGCCCATAGTCACAAGGCGAGCAGTGAGCTGAAGCTTCTCCTGCTGCTGCCGCGCGAGCTCTTCGGCCCGCTTGCGCTCTGTTACATCCAGTACCGACCCCATCCAGCCTGTATGACGCCCTTCGGCGTCGATGAGTGGTGCTTCGTATATAAGCGCGTCGAAGCGCTCACCGTTCTTGCGCTGAAGAGGCAATTCCACGCCTTCGCTGGGTGCCAGTCCGGCCAGTACCTTCTGGTGTGCGGTGAGCGTTGCATCGTATTCCTCGGGAACCCAGTAGGGCATGGGGGGGCTGAGCCCAACAAGTTCGCTGGCGGAGAAACCTGTCATGCGGCAGAAGGCCGGGTTGACATAGATGATGCGCCCATCCAGGTCGCGGGCGCGCAGTCCGGTGAACAGGGAATCTTCCATCGCCTTGCGGAAGGCATGCTCGCGCGACAAGGCTTGTTCCGCCTCCAGTCGTCTTTGCACGTGCCTGCGGAGGGACCAGAGGCTGCCGAGCACAGCAATGGCCAGGCCGACAATGATGACTGCCAGAGCGTTGCGCCACAGGCCGGTTTCCGTGCGATAGGCATTGGCCACGAGCAACAGCCCATGTCCCGGCGGCTCGAAAGAGATCTGGTAGTCGAGGGTTTCCTTGCCTGCCTTGAGATTGGATTTCGAGCCGAGGACTGCCCCTTCCGCATCCGTCACGCTCAAGCGGTAGCGCTCGGCAAACCACCAGGGCACCTGCTCGGCGATCAGTTTCCGAATCGAGAAGGTGGCCATGATCGTGCCAAGGAGCTGGCTGTCACGAAAATAGGGAACGACCAAGTCGAAAAAAAACTCCCCTTCGTCCGGGTACGGCGGGCTGAACGCGGCCTTGCCGGTCGAGTTCGACAGGATGTATGCCTGTCTTGAGGGCTCCGGTCTGAGTGCGATACCGCCGATGTCGTCCGCGACCGTGCCGGGGGCTCCCCGCAGCAGTGCGCCGCCTTCGTCCAGAATGAGCAGCTTGACCATGCCCGGGCTGTTCAGCATCAGGCTGCGGGCATGCGGGTCGAATCGGGGCCCAGCCAGTTCGCCCGCAAAGTAATCCTGGGCAAGTTGCTGCAATTGCTCCTGGTGGCGGGACAGCTGAAAGTCGAGGTTCTGTTCGACCCAGAGCATGTCGTTGATCAATGTCGCCTTCTGCTCCTCGATTTCC
The DNA here is from genome assembly GCA_032027165.1 of Denitratisoma sp. Classification (NCBI taxonomy): domain Bacteria; kingdom Pseudomonadati; phylum Pseudomonadota; class Betaproteobacteria; order Nitrosomonadales; family Sterolibacteriaceae; genus Denitratisoma; species Denitratisoma sp. The sequence goes on from JAVSMO010000001.1 coordinate 497,292, forward strand.
TGCCGATGCAGCAACCAGAGCAGGGTGCCCAGGGCGAACAGGAACAGGAAGACCGCGACACGGGGTACGGTCCAGTCCCAGGGACGAAGGTGCTGCGGACGCTGGCTGGTGGGGAGCGGCGGGCTCATTGGTACGAGAATTCTCCAAAAACATGGTACACCAAGCCGTTGCTTCTGCCGGGTTGCGGATATCCACAATGGCTGCCGGTTGCGCTTCCCTTGAAAATGCGCCACGCTATCAATTCAAAACCGCCCCACGCAAAGGGCAACATTTCCTGGAGGAGACGATGAAACTGCGTAATCTTTTGATGGGCATGACCGTCTTGGCATTTTCCGCGGCTGTTGCGGCGCAACAGCCGATTGTGATCAAGTTCAGCCACGTCGTTGCCAAGGAAACCCCGAAGGGGAAGGCGTCGGATTTCTTTGCCAAGCGTGCGGAGGAACTGACCAAGGGCAAGGTGAAGGTCGAGGTGTATGCCAACAGCACCCTCTACAAGGACAAGGAAGAGATGGAGGCGTTGCAGCTTGGCGCCGTACAGATGCTGGCACCTTCCCTGGCGAAGTTCGGTCCGCTCGGGGTGAAGGAGTTCGAGGTTTTCGATCTGCCGTTCATCTTCGACAACTACGCCGAACTGCACAAGATTACCCAGGGCCCGGTCGGCAAGCAGCTGATGGCCAAGCTGGAGCCGAAAGGCATCAAGGGGCTCGCCTATTGGGATAACGGCTTCAAGTCGATGTCCGCCAACAAGCAACTCAAGGCGCCCGACGACTTCAAGGGCCTGAAGATGCGCATCCAGTCTTCCAAGGTGCTGGAGTCGCAGATGCGCTCGGTCGGGGCGCTGCCGCAGGTGATGGCCTTCTCGGAGGTCTACCAGGCGCTGCAGACCGGCGTGGTGGACGGCACAGAGAACCCGCATTCGAACCTCTACACGCAGAAAATGCATGAGGTGCAGAAGCACATGACCCTGACCGAGCACGGCTATCTCGGTTACGCCGTGATCACCAACAAGAAGTTCTGGGAAGGGCTGCCCGCCGATGTGCGCGGTCAGCTCGAGCAGGCGATGAAGGAGTCGACCGACTACGCCAACAAGATTGCCAAGGAGGAAAACGATCAGGCGCTGGAAAAAGTGAAGGCCTCCGGCAAGACCCAGATCTACACGCCGACGGCAGCCGAGCGCATGGCCATCAAGAAGGCCATGATGAAGACCCACAAGGAAATGGAGTCGCGCATCGGCAAAGAGATCATCGAGTCGGTTTACAAGGAAACCGGCTTCGATCCATCCAAGCTGTAACGACGACACGCTAGCGGCGCATCGGCGCCGCTAGTTTTTTGGAGAATGGCCGGCATGATGAGAGTCCTCGACCACCTTGAGGAATGGCTGATTACGTTCCTCATGGGAACGGCGACGGTGATCATTTTCGTGGCTGTCATGCATCGTTACGCCACCGGCTTTGCGATACCTGGCGTGCAGGACTGGCTGCTGGGACTCAACCTCGGCTGGGCCCAGGAGCTGTGCATCATCATGTTCGTCTGGATGGCCAAGTTCGGGGCGGCCTACGGCGTGCGCACAGGTATCCACGTCGGCGTGGACGTGCTGATCAACCGCCTGCAGGAAGGCATGCGCGGGAAGTTCATCGTTTTCGGGCTGCTGGCGGGAGCCACCTTCACCGGCATCGTCGGCACGCTTGGCGCAGCCTTTGTCTGGGAGAACGGCGCGCATTACGCCATCTTCAAGTTTTTCGGACTCGCCACCGGTGATGTGCCGGAGGGGCCGACCACGCCGGATCTGGAATGGCCGACCTGGATCGTCTATTCCGCAGTGCCATTCGGGTCCTACCTGATGTGCTTCAGATTCCTGCAAGTGATGGTCAGCTTCGTGCGTACGGGGTCGCTGCCGCATCACGACCATGGCCATGTGGAAGGCGTCGAGGAGGAACCGCTGCCCGCCCCGGGCGAGGAAGACAAGGTATTTCGCATGGAGGATGAGTTGCACGCCCGGGACCTGATCGACAAAAGTCAGTCGCGGGGCAACGGCGGCCAATCCGAGGGGGAGCGCAAATGAACATCGCGATCATCTTCGGCCTTCTGGCCGCATTGATGCTGACCGGCATGCCGATCTCGATATCGCTCGGCCTGACGGTGCTCTCCTTCCTGTTCTTCATGACCCAGGTGCCGGTCGAGTCCGTGGCACTGAAGCTTTTCACCGGCATCGAGAAGTTCGAGATCATGGCGATCCCATTCTTCATTCTCGCCGGCAATTTCCTCACCCATGGCGGCGTGGCGCGCCGGATGATCCATTTCGCCACCTCGCTGGTCGGGCATTGGCCCGGCGGGCTGGGTCTCGGTGCGGTGGTGGCCTGCGCCCTGTTCGCTGCAGTGTCCGGCTCCAGCCCGGCGACAGTGGTGGCCATCGGTTCGATCCTGATCCCGGCAATGGTCAAGGCCGGCTATCCGGTCAGATTCGGCGCCGGCGTGGTTGCCTCGGCAGGCGGATTGGGCATCCTGATTCCGCCGTCGATCGTCATGGTCATGTACGCGGTGTCCACCAACAGTTCCATTGGCGCATTGTTCATGGCCGGGGTCATGCCGGGGCTGGTGCTGGCTGGCATGTTGCTTCTTACCACCTGGTATCGCGCATGGCGTCACAACTACCCGAAGGAACGGCGGGCCAGCTGGGGCGAGCGCCTCAAAGCCTTCCGCGACTCGGTCTGGGGGCTGATGCTGATTCTGGTGGTGATGGGCGGCATCTATTCCGGCATGTTCACGCCGACGGAAGCGGCGGCCATGAGCGCGGTCTACGCCTTCTTCGTCGCCGTCTTCGTCTACAAGGACATGTCCCTGAAGGATGTGCCGAAGACGCTGCTGGCTTCTGCAAACATGAGCGCGATGCTGCTCTACATCATCACCAACGCGGTGCTGTTCTCCTTCCTGCTGACGCACGAGAACATTCCGCAGGCCATTTCCGACTGGCTGCTCGCCAGCGGCCTGGGCGTGATCGGCTTCCTGCTGGCGGTGAATATCCTGCTGCTACTGATGGGCAATTTCATGGAGCCCTCGTCGATCATTCTGATCACGGCCCCGATCCTGTTCCCGATCGCCATGAAGCTGGGCATCGACCCGGTGCATTTCGGCGTCATGATTACGGTGAACATGGAAATCGGCATGATCACGCCGCCGGTCGGCTTGAACCTGTACGTCGCCAGCGGCATCAGCAAATTGGGGCTTACCGAGATGACCGTGGCGGTGTGGCCGTGGCTGCTGACCATGCTGACATTCCTTGCGCTGGTGACCTATTGGCCGCCGCTCTCGCTGTGGCTGCCGCGCCAGCTCGGCATGATTGCCGGTGGTTGAATTCGTGACTTACGCAACAGCCCGGCCCAGGCCGGGCTTTTTGCTGCTCCCCAGGTTTGCTGGGATAATCTCGGCGCCCCCAACATTGCCGTAGCAAATACATGTTTGAAGCCGCACTGACCGCCGGGTTCTGGATATCCGTCCTGCAAATCATTGCCATCGACATCCTGCTCGGCGGGGATAATGCCATCGTGATTGCGCTGGCCTGCCGGCGCCTGCCCGAGGAGCAGCGGAAACAGGGCATCTTCTGGGGCGTGGTCGGGGCCATCGGCCTGCGCGTCATCCTGATCTTCTTTGCCTTGCAGCTGCTAGCCATTCCATTCCTGAAAATTGTCGGCGGCGCATTGCTCTTGTGGATCGGCATCAAGCTCCTGCAGCCCGAGGACGACGGTGAGCACGGCAAGATAGAGGGCAGCACCCATCTCTGGGGCGCGATCCGCACCATCATCATTGCCGATGCGGTCATGAGCCTGGACAACGTGATTGCCGTTGCGGCAGCCGCAAAGGGCGATCTGTCACTGGTGATTTTCGGCATTCTCGTCAGCATTCCCATCGTCGTCTGGGGCAGCAGGTTCGTGCTCAAGCTGATGGACCGCCTGCCAGTCGTGATTACCTTCGGCGGGGCGCTGCTCGGCTGGATCGCCGGCGACATGCTGCTGGGCGATGCCGCGGTGAAGCCGTACCTTGAAGGCCAGCCGGGCTGGCTGAAGTACCTGGCCTCCACGGCGGGCGCCTTGCTGGTGGTGGCGGTCGGTACCTGGCTGGCGAAGCGGGCAGAGCGGCCGAAGGCAGTCGTCGAAGTGGCGTCGAGCGGGCCAGGAGAGGAGAGGGGCGATGTCAGGTAACGACAGGAAGTCAGTCATGCCGAAAGTACTGGTGCCGGTCGACGGTTCGGCCTACACGGATCGGGTCATCGACCAGTTGCTGCAGCAGTTGGTGACGCAAGGGCCAATGGAACTGCATTTGCTCAATGTGCAGATCCCGGTCGATTCTGGGCACGCACGCATGTTCGTCTCAACCGAGGACGTCGAGGCCTACCACCGTGAAGAGGGGCTTCAGGCCCTGAAATCGGCACGGGAAAAGCTTGATGCCGCGGGCGTCAAGTACAACTGGCATGTTGCGGTCGGCCATATCGCCGATACCATCGTTCAATTTGCGCGCGAGCATGCAATCGACCGTATCGTCATGGGTACGCACGGCCGCTCGGCGCTGACGCATCTGCTGCTCGGCTCGGTAGCCAGCGATGTGTCCCGTTCCGCGGGTGTCCCGGTTACGCTTGTCAAATAATTCCGGCTCTGCACCCTCGGGGGATGATACTTAAGAGGTTATTTCAGACCCTTCTGCTCCCTGTTACCGGATCCCTGAGCCTTTTCGAAGCCACGTCCCCGCGGGATATGATCCGTCCTTGAGCTTACATCACGTCCTGCATCCGCAGGACAATGCTGTTTTTTGCTGTTAAAATAATACGTTAAATGCGATTGACTGTACCTTTTTTCAACTCTTTGATTTTGGAGTACTTAGATGGCTGTTGAACGCACCCTGTCGATCATCAAACCCGATGCCGTGGCCAAGAACGTGATCGGCAAGATCTACTCCCGCTTCGAAACCAACGGTCTGACCATCGTGGCGGCCAAGATGAAGCATCTTTCACGTCAGGAAGCGGAAGGATTCTATGCCGTGCATCGCGAGCGGCCCTTCTTCAAGGATCTGGTCGAATTCATGATCTCCGGCCCGGTGATGATCCAAGTGCTGCAGGGCGAGGGCGCCATCGCCAAGAATCGCGATCTGATGGGTGCCACCGATCCGAAAAAGGCTGCAGCGGGAACCATCCGTGCCGATTTCGCCCAAAGCATCGATGCCAATGCGGTGCATGGCTCGGATGCACCGGAAACGGCAGCCGTTGAGATCGCCTACTTCTTCCCGACGATGGACGTCTATCCGCGCTAAATGAAGCAGAACCTGCTCGAATTCGATGCCGCCGGCCTGACGGCCTGGTTCGCCGGAATGGGCGAGAAGCCCTTTCGTGCCAAGCAGGTGCTGCGCTGGCTGCATCAGTTTGGGGTGGAAGATTTCGAGCGCATGACGGACGTTGCCAAGAGCCTGCGCACCCGCTTGGCCGAACACGCCGAGGTACGCCTGCCACAGGTGCTGCGCGACTCGACCGCAGCGGACGGCACGCGCAAATGGCTGCTGGATGTCGGCAACGGCAATGCCGTCGAGTGCGTCTTTATCCCGGAGGAGAACCGCGGCACGCTGTGCATCTCCACCCAGGCGGGCTGCGCCCTCGACTGCGCCTTCTGCTCGACGGGCAAGCAGGGCTTCAACCGCAACCTGACGACGGGCGAGATCATCGGCCAGCTCTGGTGGGCGAAAAAGGCACTGTGCGATTTTCGTGCCCACGGAAGCAGCGACACAAACTGCCGTACCGCAGGGACTGACTTTTCTGCCGATCGCATCATCAGCAACGTCGTGCTGATGGGCATGGGCGAGCCGCTGGCCAATTTTGAGAATGTCGTCGCCGCGCTGCATCTGATGCTGGACGACAATGCCTACGGCCTGTCGCGACGGCGGGTGACGGTATCGACTTCCGGCATCCTGCCGGCCATGGACCGGCTGCGTGATGAATGTCCGGTGGCGCTGGCGGTGTCGCTGCATGCACCGAACGACGCGCTGCGCGACCGGCTGGTGCCGATCAACAGGAAATATCCCCTGGCCGAACTGATGGCGGCCTGCCGGCGCTATCTGGAAAGATCACCGCGCGATTTCATTACGTTCGAATACGTCATGCTGGAGGGCGTAAACGATTCAGAAGAGCAGGCCCGCGAGCTGATCCGGCTCGTGCAGGACGTGCCGTGCAAGCTCAACCTGATTCCCTTCAACCCCTTTCCGGCTTCCGGGTTCAAGCGTTCTCCCGCCCAGCGGGTGCGCCGCTTCGCCGAGATTCTGATGCAGGCTCACATCATCACGACGACGCGCAAGACCCGTGGAGAAGACATCGACGCCGCCTGCGGCCAGTTGGCCGGACAGGTCCGCGATCGAACCCAGCGCCGGGAGAAACGCATTACCACCATTGCGGAGGCCGCACCGTGAAACGAGCCATACTGATTCTCTCTGCAGCACTCTTCGCTGGTTGTGCCGGCACCAATACCGGTCCTGGCCCTTCCGCCGCGCCGGTCTCGGAACAGGCCCCTGCCGGGCAGGCCGAAAGAAGCGCCAAGACGCATACCGAACTTGGCACCTTGTACTTGCAGGCAGGAAATCTGGCCGTTGCGCTCGAGGAAGCGCGTCTCGCTGCCGCAATCGACCCTGGTTATGCTCCGGCGTTCGACCTGATGGGGCTGGTGCATCTGGCGTTGAACGAAATGCCCCAGGCCGGAACGGCCTTCGAGCGCGCCTCGCAGTTGGCTCCCGGCGACCCGCAGATCGCCAATGATTATGGCTGGTTTCTTTGCCTGAGCGGGCGGGAGCAGGAGGCGTTCAAGTATTTTGAGGCGGCGGCGAGAAATCCCCTGTACAAGACGCCGACCCGCCCCTATACAAACGCCGGATTGTGTTACCTGAGGGTCAAGGATGAGAAGTCTGCCGAGGCGAATTTCCAGCGTGCCGCGATGGCCGATGGATCGAACGCGCAGGCGATTTATCATCTTTCCAATCTCGCCTACAAGCGTGGGGATTATTTCAATGCCAAGAAACTCCTTGGCGAACTGCACCGCCTGATGGAGCCGAATGCCGAATCGTTGTGGTTGGGGGTCCGTATCGAGCGAAAGATTGGCGACCGTCAGGCCGAGGCGAGCTACTCTTCCCAGTTGCGGCGCAAGTTCGCCGGCACGCCTGAACACCAGGCGCTCCTGCAGGGCAATTACGAGTGAGCGATACGGATGTCCCGGTGATGGAAACGCAGGCGGTCCCCGGACCGGGCGCCATGCTGCGCATGGCGCGAGAGGCACGCGATACGTCGGTCGCTGAGGTGGCGGCCGCACTCAAGATGAGCCCCCGGCAAATTGAAGCGATCGAGAATGAGGACTTCTCGCGATTGTCCGGTGCAACGTTTATCCGAGGCTTTGTCCGCAATTACGCCCGATTGCTCAAGATCGATGCTGCGCCGGTGCTGGCTGCGCTTGCGGAGCAGGCGGCACTGCCTCAGGCAGAATTGAATGCGCCAGCGGATGCAGGAGTGAAAATGCCGATGTCCGGCAGCCGGCAAGGCAAAGGACTGGTTGGGTCCACCGTGCTGGCACTGGGAGTGCTCGGTATCGCCCTCGCGCTCTATTTTGACGCCATCGACATCGATTATTTCCTGGGACCCAAGGCTGGTCCGGCAACCTCCATGGCGGGGGGGGCGCCGCAGATTGTCCAGCCGCTGCCCCAACCGGCCGCTGCCGGCCAGCCAACGGCACAGACGGAGGGCACTGTCGCCGTCACGCAGCCTGACGATGCCCCCGTGCAGCCGGCCCTGACACCGGGAGTGCAACAGCTGATTTTCAGCTTCGACGGCAGTTCCTGGGTCGAGGTGAAGGACGCGGGTGGTCACACGGTCTTTTCCCAAATGAACGCAAAAGGTACGACGCAAGTGGTCGAGGGGCGCCCGCCATTCCAGCTGGTGGTGGGCAATGCCTCCCATGTCCGGCTGCATTACAAGGACCAGCCGGTTGACCTCAGGCCGCACACGCGCGTCGAAGTGGCGCGGCTCACACTCGACTGAACCGGATGGACATGGCCGTGGAACAGACAGGCGGACCGCTTGCCCGCCGCCAGACGCGCATCGTCAGGATCGGCGGCGTGGCAATCGGCGGCACTTTTCCTGTCGTCGTGCAGTCGATGACCAATACCGACACCGCGGATGAGGTGGCCACTGCCATCCAGGTGGCGCAGCTCGCGCGTGCGGGATCGGAGATCGTGCGCATCACGGTGAACACGCAGGAAGCTGCGCGCGCCGTCCCGGGGATCCGCGAGCGCTTGCTCGCCATGAATCTCGACGTGCCGCTGGTCGGCGACTTCCATTTCAATGGCCACAAGCTGCTGGCCGAGAATCCGGCCTGCGCCGAGGTGCTCGACAAGCTGCGCATCAATCCCGGCAACGTCGGCCGCGGCGCCAAGCGCGACGACCAATTCGCGCAGTTGATCGAGCTGGCCTGCCGCTACGGGAAACCGGTGCGCATCGGGGTCAACTGGGGCAGCCTCGACCAGGCGCTGCTGGCGCGCATCATGGACGAGAACGCGCGGCGACCCCAGCCGAAGGATGCGACGCAGATCATGCGCGAGGCGATGGTCGCCTCGGCGCTGGAGAGCGCCGCCAAGGCGGAGGAACTCGGCCTGCCCGGCGATGCCATCGTGCTCTCCTGCAAGGTGAGCGGGGTGCAGGACCTGATTGCCATCTATCGCGATCTCGCCGCCCGCTGCGACTATCCGCTGCACCTCGGCCTGACCGAAGCCGGCATGGGGTCGAAGGGCATCGTCGCCTCGACGGCCGCCCTGTCTGTCCTGTTGCAGGAGGGCATCGGCGACACCATCCGCGTGTCGCTGACGCCGGAACCCAACGGCGACCGCACGCAGGAAGTCGTCGTTGCCCAGGAAATCCTGCAGACCATGGGGTTGCGCGCCTTTACGCCGCTGGTGGCGGCCTGCCCCGGCTGCGGCCGCACCACCAGCACGGTGTTCCAGGAGCTGGCGCAGGAAATCCAGTCGCATGTGCGGGCGCGCATGCCGGAATGGAGGCTGCAGTTCGAGGGGGTCGAGAACATGACCCTGGCCGTGATGGGCTGCGTGGTGAACGGTCCCGGCGAGAGCAAGCATGCCAACATCGGCATCAGCCTGCCGGGCACCGGCGAAACGCCAGTGGCGCCGGTGTACGTCGACGGCGAGAAGACCGTCACGTTGAAAGGGGACGGCATCGCCGAGGAGTTCAAGGCGATTGTCGACGATTATGTTGCGCGAAAGTATCCGCGCAGGGCGACAAGCTGATTTTGCAATGAACCAGACGATTCAAGCGATCCGCGGGATGAACGACATCCTGCCCGATGAAGCGGAGTTGTGGGAGCGCTTCGATGACGCGGTGCGCGGTTGGTTGCGTGCCTACGGATACCGGCCGATCCGCATGCCGGTGGTAGAGCCGACGCCGCTTTTCTCTCGTGCCATCGGCGAGGTGACGGACATCGTCGAGAAGGAAATGTACTCCTTCGTCGACTCCCTCAACGGCGAGGCCCTCACACTGCGTCCCGAAGGCACTGCCTCGTGCGTGCGCGCGGTGCTGCAGCACAGCCTGCTCCATGCCGGGCCGCAGCGCCTGTGGTATGCCGGCCCGATGTTCCGCCACGAAAGGCCGCAGAAGGGACGCTACCGCCAGTTCCACCAGTTCGGCATTGAAGCCTTCGGCTACTCCGGGCCGGACATCGATGCCGAGCAGGTCGTCATGTGTGCGAGGCTGTGGGACGAACTGGCCCTAACCGGCATTCGTCTGGAGATCAACTCGCTCGGCAGCGCAGAGGAGCGGAGCCGGCATCGCGCAGAGCTGATCGCCTACCTGGAACGCCATCGCGATGCCCTCGATGCCGATGCCCAGCGCCGGCTGCATTCGAACCCGCTGCGCATCCTCGACAGCAAGAATCCGCACATGCAGGAAATCATCCTGGGCGCGCCGAAGCTGATGGACTTTCTCGGCGAGGCCTCCCTTGAGCATTTCGGCGGCGTGCAGGCACTGCTCAAGGAGGCCGGCATTCCCTATCGCATCAATCCGCGACTGGTTCGCGGACTGGATTACTACAATCTGACCGTTTTCGAGTGGATCACCGACAAGCTGGGCGCCCAGGGCACCGTCTGTGCCGGCGGCCGCTATGACGGACTAATTGAGCAACTCGGCGGCAAGCCGGCGCCGGCCTGCGGTTTCGCAATGGGTGTCGAACGCATCGTCGCCTTGTTGAAAGAAGAGCATGGCGCGGAAGCGGAACAGGCGGCGCGCACAACGCCAGACGTCTATGTCGTGCACCAGGGGGAAGTTGCCCAGCGCCCGGCTTTCCGCGCTGCCGAGGCCCTGCGCGCGGCAGGCTACGATGTGCTGTTCCATTGCGGTGGCGGCAGCTTCAAGTCGCAGATGAAGCGGGCCGATGCCTCCGGCGCGCAATTGGCCGTAATCATTGGCGATGATGAGGCGCGCGAAGGCAGCGCCAGCCTGAAACCCTTGCGCGAGGATGTGCCGCAAAGGCGCATCCCGCTGGACCAACTCGCCGACGAGATCGGCAATTATCTTTTTGGGGATGACAACGATGGCAGTCTATGACCTGGAAGAGCAGGAGCAGATATCCGAGCTGAAAACCTGGTGGAGAATGTATGGCAACCTGGTCACGGCCGCGCTGTTGGCGGTTTCCGCGGCGGTGGTTGGCTGGCAGGCTTGGAACTGGTACCAGGGCAAACAGACGGCTGAGGCCTCGGTGATCTATGCCGCCGTCCAGAAAGGCGCCATGGAAAGGGATGCCAAGCGGGTGCGCGAAGCTGCCGGGGAGCTTACCGAGAAGTATCCCGGTACAGCCTACGCCGCGATGGCGGCGCTGACTTCTGCGCGGATGCAATTCGATGCCGGCGATCTGAAGACAGCCCGGGCACAACTGCAGTGGGTCGCCGAGAAGGCACGCGACAAGGATTTGCGAGATCTTGGCCGGCTGCGACTGGCGCATGTCCTGTTTGACGACAAGGCGTTGGACGAGGCGCTCAAACTGCTGGCCGGGGAGCCGGTGCCGGCCTTTGCGGCGCGTTACGACGAGTTGAAGGGGGACATCCTGGTGGCGCAAAACAAGAAGGCAGAGGCCAAGTCCGCCTATCAGGCCGCCCTGACGAAGCAGGATGCCATCGACAAAGCCGCGGGCAGCCAGAGCGGGCGGGAAACCCAGTATCGCGGCCTGTTGCAGATGAAGCTCGATTCGCTTGGGGAATAATGATGCGCCTTATTCTCGCGTTGCCGCTTGCCGTCGTGTTGTCCGCATGCTCGACCATGGAGAAAATCAATCCGGTGAACTGGTTTTCCAGTGCGCCGAAGGTGAGGCCCGCCGAGTTGGAGCCGATCAGCCCGAGCGCTACGCTGGCGGTCCTCTGGCAGTCGGGAGTGGGCAGCGCCGGCGGCTACGTGCTGACACCTGCCGTGGTCGGCTCGAGCGTCTATGCAGCCGCGCAGGACGGGACAGTTGCCCGCTACGACAGCGGAAGCCAGGTCTGGCGCATCAATGCGGGACAAACGGTATCCGGTGGCGTTGGTGCAGATGGTCGTCTGGTGGTGGTTGCCACGGCGAAGGGTGAGGTGCTGGCTTTTGACAACACGGGCAAGGTTTTATGGAAGGCGCGCGTGACCTCCGAAGTTCTGGCGGCGCCGCAGGTCGCGGAAGGCCTGGTCCTGGTGCGCAGTGGCGACAACCGCATCTTCGGCCTTGACGCTGCGGACGGCAAGCGCAAGTGGGTGTACCAGCGCAGCACGCCGGCGCTTTCCCTGCGCAGCAATGTCGGCGTGACCGTGGCCGGCAAGGTGGCGCTGGCCGGCTTCCCGGGAGGCAAGCTGGTGGCGATTGCGCTGAACAACGGTGCCGCGATGTGGGAGGCGACGGTAGCCTTGCCGAAGGGGGCCACCGAACTGGAACGAGTTTCCGACGTCACCAGTGCCCCCGTGGTTGCCGGGCGCGAGGTCTGTGCCGCTGCCTACCAGGGGCGCGTCGCCTGCTTCGATCTGGCTTCCGGAAACCATCTCTGGTCGCGCGACATGTCATCGGCGGCGGGCATCGACGTGGATGCCCGGAACATCTACGTGACGGACGACAAGGGCGCAGTGCATGCGCTGGATCGCGCCAACGGCGCGACGGTGTGGAAGCAGGACAAGCTTTTCATGCGGCAGGTGAGTCGCCCCATAGCTCTGGGCAGCCATGTCGCCGTGGGCGATTTTCAGGGCGTGGTGCACCTCCTGCGCCGGGAGAATGGCGCCTTTGCCGCCCGTCACAATACGGACAGCAGCGGCATTGCGGCCGAGCCGCAACGGATCGAGCGGGGTTTCCTCATGCAGACGCGTAACGGCGGCCTCTATGCATTGACGGTTAATTGAGTTGCGCATGGCCGACCCGGTAGACTTTTTCGATTGCCAATTCAGGCGCCAAGTCGAATCGGAGGAGTTCATCCTCAATCCCTTCGAGCAGGCCGCTTTGCCGTACCTGAAGGGGCGGGTGCTTGATCTGGGGTGCGGCCTGGGCAATCTCGCGCTTGAGGCGGGCCGGCGTGGCTGCGATGTCCTCGCCGTGGATGCCAGCCCCACCGCAGTTGCGCGCATCAACCGTGATGCCGCAGCCGGAAAGCTCAAGGTGCAAGCCGTAGCCTGCGATATTGCGGATTACGAGATACAGGGGTGCTACGACAGCGTAGTTTCCATTGGGCTCCTGATGTTCTTCCCTCGCGACAAGGCCCTGTCCCTGCTGGAGAGGGTCCAATCCTGCGTCAATGCGGAAGGCTGCGCGGTCGTGAATGTATTGACCGAAGGCACCACCTATCTCGAGATGTTCAGCGAGGATCGCTACACGCTGTTCGGACGGGACGAACTTGCGCAGTGGTTTTCCGGATGGGACATATGCCTTTCCCGCCATGACGAATTCGATGCCCCGGGCGGCACGCGCAAGGCCTTTTCCACCGTGATTGCGAGCAGGATAGCGGCCAGACCGTAATGAAGCCCACCCTCGTCATAGTCGGCCGGCCCAACGTCGGCAAGTCCACCCTGTTCAATCGCCTGACCAAGTCGCGCGATGCCCTGGTGGCGGACATGCCCGGCCTGACCCGTGACCGCCACTACGGCCACGGCCGGGTCGGTGCGCGACCCTATCTGGTGGTGGATACCGGCGGTTTCGAGCCGAATGCGAAAGCGGGCATCCTTGCCGAAATGGCACAGCAGGCTGAGGCGGCGATTGCCGAGGCCGACATGCTGCTGTTCATCGTCGATGGGAGGGCGGGTCTGACGGCCCAGGACAAAACCATCGCCGAACGCCTGCGCCGCACCGGCCGCCCCGTGCTGCTGGTGGTGAACAAGGCGGAAGGCATGGATCGCGCCATGGTCGGCGCCGAATTCCACGAACTGGCGTGCGGCGACCCCTTGGTGATTTCCGCCGCCCACGGCGAGGGGGTGAGAGAACTGGTGGAGGAAGCGCTGGCGCCTTTTCCCGAAGCGGAAGAGACGACAGAGGAAAGTCAGTCTCCGCGGATCGCCGTGGTGGGACGGCCCAACGTCGGCAAATCCACGCTCATCAACGCGCTCCTCGGCGAAGAGCGCGTCATCGCCTTCGACCAGCCCGGCACAACGCGTGATGCCATCGCCGTGTCTTTCCAGCGCAAGGGCAAGGATTACACCCTGATAGACACCGCCGGCCTGCGCCGCAAGGGCAAGGTTTTCGAGGCCATCGAAAAATTCTCCGTCATCAAGACCCTGCAGTCGATCGAAGAGGCTAATGTCGTCATCCTGGTGCTCGACGCCAGCCAGGACATTTCCGACCAGGATGCGCACATTGCCGGTTTCTGCGTCGAGGCAGGCCGTGCCATGGTAATTGCCGTGAACAAGTGGGACAGCGCCGACGATTACCGGCGTGACCGGATCAAGCTGGACATGACGCGCAAACTGGGCTTCCTGAACTTCGCCAATGCACACTTCATCAGTGCCCTGAAGGGCGAAGGCATTAATCCGATGATGGCCTCGGTCGATGCGGCCTACGCCGCGTCGATGGTGAAAATGCCCACACCCAAGCTTACGCGCCTCCTGCAGGCTGCCCTTGAGAAGCAGGCGCCGCCCCGACATGGCATCTTCCGTCCCAAGCTGCGCTATGCCCACCAGGGCGGCAACAACCCGCCGGTCATCGTCATTCATGGCAATGCGTTGGAGCATGTCCCGGACTCCTATCGCCGCTACCTGGAACGCACCTACATCGATGCTTTCAAGTTGAAAGGCACTCCGCTCAGGGTCGAATTCCGCACGACACGAAATCCCTACGCGAATAAAGAGCACTAATAGGCGCCTCGTCCCCGGCCGGTGGCGGACTGCGGAAAAATCCGGTAAAGTACCGTTTCAAAAAACAATTTTTTACGTGGGGCCACACCATGAGCAATAAAGGGCAACTTTTACAAGACCCGTTCCTCAACACTCTGCGCCGGGAGCATATTCCGGTGTCCATTTACCTGGTGAACGGCATCAAGCTGCAGGGGCAGGTCGAGTCCTTCGACCAATATGTCGTCCTGCTGAAGAACACCGTGACGCAGATGGTGTACAAGCACGCCATCTCCACCGTCGTCCCGGCGCGCCCGGTCAACATTCCCCACGAGCACGGCGAGAGTTGATGGCGGGCTGTTCCGGTTGGGCCTGCGCCCGCCGACCGTAGTCTCACATCCCATGTTCGAGCGCCCAGGCGGCGGCGAAAAGGCTGTTCTCGTTCAGCTGGATTTCGGCCATGGAGATATCCCGGAGCGGTTGGAAGAGCTGAAGCTGCTCGCCGCCTCTGCGGGCGCCGCAACCGTTGCCATCGTGCAGGGGAGACGGGAACGCCCGGATCCCGCGCTTTTCGCCGGCAAGGGCAAAGTGGCCGAGGTTGCCGATGCCATCCGTGACGGCAATGCCGACATCGCCATTTTCAATCACGAGCTGTCCGCAGCCCAGCAGCGCAACCTTGAAAAGGAACTGGGCTGCCGCGTCGTCGACCGTGCCAGCCTGATTCTCGATATCTTCGCGCAGCGCGCCAGAAGCCACGAAGGCAAGCTGCAGGTGGAACTGGCGCAACTGCAGCACATGGCTACACGACTGGTGCGCGGCTGGACCCACCTGGAGCGACAGAAGGGCGGTATCGGTTTGCGTGGTCCGGGCGAGACCCAGTTGGAAACGGACCGGCGCCTGCTCGGCAGGCGGGTCAAGGTGCTGAAGGATCGCCTGAAACAGCTTGAGCGCCAGCGTGCCGTGCGGCGACGCGCCCGGACGCGGAGGGACATGTTGGCGGTCTCGCTGGTCGGTTATACCAACGCCGGAAAGTCCACCCTTTTCAATGCACTTACCAAGGCTGGGACCTATGCCGCCGACCAGTTGTTCGCGACTTTGGATACCACCTCGCGGCGGCTTTTCCTGGAAGGTGCTGGACAGGTTATCCTCTCCGACACGGTGGGATTCATCCGCGATTTGCCGCATTCCCTCGTGGCGGCATTTCATGCCACTCTGGAAGAAACCGCGTCTGCCGATCTGCTTCTGCATGTGGTCGATTCGGCCAGTGCCGATCGTGATGCGCAAATAGAGGCGGTCAATGGCGTGCTGGAGGAAATCGGCGCAGCGCAGGTGCCGCAAATCCTGGTCTGGAACAAGATCGATGCAACGGGTGTCGAACCGGCGGTCGAGCGCGACGCCTATGGTAAACTCGTTCGTGTCCGTGTCAGTGCGAAAACCGGCGCCGGGCTGGACTTGCTGAGGCAGGCACTGGCCGAAACCGCGCGGGAGCATGCCGAACCCGTTTCATCAGTCGTCAACGCCGCTTGAACCAACTTTTGCAACAACCTTATTAGCGCCTCGATGATTACTGGCATTCTGATGTCGCTCAACGATCCCCAGTGGGGCAACAAGGGATCGAACCAGGGCCCGCCCGATCTTGAAGATCTGTGGCGCGATTTCAACCGCCGCTTGTCCGCTTTGTTTGGCAAGAGAAGCGGCGGAGGCGGCGATGGTGGCAATGGCAGTCCCCGCCCGCCGATCAATGCCAAGGTTTTCGGCGGTGGCATCGGTGCGCTTGTCATACTGGTGTTGCTGGTGTGGCTTGCGAGCGGTTTCTACATTGTCGATGCCAGCCAGCGTGGCGTCGTGCTCACCTTCGGCAAGTATTCACAGACCACCGAGCCGGGTTTGCGTTGGCGGCTGCCGTATCCGATTCAGACCCATGAAATCGTCAAGCTGACCGACGTTCGTGTCGTCGAGGTCGGCTACCGCGGGTCCGACAAGAACAAGGTGCTGAAGGAAGCGCTGATGCTGACGGATGATGAGAACATCATCAACATCCAGTTTGCCGTGCAGTGGTTCCTGAGGGACCCGCAGGAATATCTCTTCAACAACCGCAATCCGGAAGACACTGTGTTGCACGCGGCAGAGACGGCCATGCGCGAGGTGGTCGGCAAGAGCAAGATGGATTTCGCCCTCTACGAAGGCCGCGAGCAGGTGGCTGCACAGGCTTCGAAAATCATGCAGGAGATCCTCGATCGCTACCAGACCGGCATCGTCGTTTCCAAACTGTCATTGCAGAACGTCCAGCCGCCGGAACAGGTGCAGGCTGCATTCGACGATGCTGTCAAGGCAGGCCAGGACCGCGACCGACAGGTCAACGAGGGACAGGCTTATGCGAACGATGTCATTCCAAGGGCACGCGGAGCCGCCTCCCGCCTTTTGGAAGAAGCCAACGGCTACAAGAGCCGGGTTGTTGCCAACGCCGAGGGCGAGGCGAGCCGCTTCAAGCAGGTGCTGGTCGAATACAACAAGGCACCCGAAGTGATGCGGCAGCGCATGTATCTGGACACGGTGCAGCAGGTCCTCTCAAGCACCAGCAAAATCATGATCGATACAAAAGGCGCGGGCAATCTGCTCTATCTGCCGCTCGACAAGCTGATGCAGGCGGCGGGTATGCCGGCTACCGCAGCATCGTCCCAGGAGGCGACCCTTCCACTGTCCAGGTCTTTGCCTAACCTGGGGGCCGACGTGCCACCGCAGCTTGAACGCTCAGACGCGGCGGCGCGTTCGCGCGATTCGCTGCGCTCGCGAGAGAGGGGGGAGCGCTGATGAGCCGCAACCTGCCCTTCATCGCCGCCTTCATCCTGGCCTTGCTGGTTGCAGCTGCCATGTCGATGTTTACGGTTGATCAGCGCCGCTTCGCGATTGTCTTTCAACTCGGCGAAATCAAGGACGTCATTACCGAGCCGGGTCTGAATTTCAAGTGGCCGCTGATCCAGAACGTTCGCTATTTCGACAAGCGCATTCTCACCTACGACGCGCCGGAGCCTGAGCGTTTCATCACCTCGGAGAAGAAACCTGTCCTGGTCGACGCCTTTGTCAAGTGGCGCATCATCGACGTCAGGCAGTACTACATTTCCGTGCAGGGCGACGAGGCGCGCGCTCATGTCCGCCTGTCGCAGACAGTGAATGCCGGCCTGCGAGACGAGTTTTCCAAGCGGAGTGTGCATGACGTCGTTTCCGGCGAGCGTGAGAAGATCATGGATGAGGTGCGCACCAAGGCCGATGCAGACGCGCGTGCCATCGGCGTGCAGATCGTCGACGTGCGGCTGAAGCGTGTGGACCTGGTGCAGGAGGTGTCCGAATCGGTTTACCGCCGCATGGAAACCGAGCGCAAGCGGGTGGCCAACGAACTGCGCTCAAAAGGTGCAGCCGAGGCGGAGAAAATCAGGGCAGACGCAGACCGCCAGCGAGAGATCATCATCGCCGAGGCCTATCGTGACGCCCAGCGCCTGAAGGGCGAGGGCGATGCCAAGGCGGCAGCGATCTATGCCGGCGCATTCGGGCAGAACCCGGAGTTCTATGCTTTCTACCGTAGCCTCGAGGCCTATCGCTCAAGCTTCCGTAGCAAGAGCGACGTCATGGTGATCGAGCCGAACTCCGAGTTCTTCAAATACCTGAAGAGCACTGGCAAGGGCGGCAAGTGAAGTCGTGGTAACCACCCTGCTGATGGCGTTCGCGCTCATGCTGGTGCTTGAAGGATTGTTGCCCTTCATTGCGCCAAAGGCCTGGCGCGATACGTTTCGTCGCATAACGGAACTGGCTGACGGGCAAATACGCTTCATCGGCCTATCGTCGATCATTGTCGGCTTGATTCTCCTGTTCATCCTGAAATGACCATGCGCCGCTGGCTGCTGCCCGAGTCCATCGAAGACGTCCTGCCGTCCGAAGCGCGCAGGCTAGAGCGGTTGCGCCGCGCATTGCTTGATGAGTTCGGACTGCATGGCTACGAACTGGTCATGCCGCCGCTGCTGGAATATGTCGAATCCCTGCTCACCGGCAGCGGACACGACATGGACCTGCGTACCTTCAAGCTGGTCGATCAGCTGTCTGGCCGCACCATGGGCATCCGCGCCGACATCACGCCACAGGTTGCCCGCATCGACGCACATCTGCTCAACCGCAAGGGGGTGGCGCGCCTGTGCTACTGCGGCAGCGTGCTTCACACTCTGCCATCGGGGCTGACCGCCACGCGCGAGCCCCTGCAGATCGGCGCCGAACTCTATGGGCACGCTGGCATCGAGGCCGATGTCGAGGTGATCCGGTTGCTGGCGCAGGGCTTGGAGATCGCCGGGGTGAAGGCTTCACGCATCGATCTCGGCCATGTCGGCGTCTTTCGCGCCCTTTCGGTGCGCGGCGGCCTGGAGGCCGAGTTGGAGCAGGAGTTGTTTGCCGTGCTGCAGGCCAAGGACCTGCCCGCCCTGCGCGAGTTGGTTAAGGATGTCGAAGAACCGGTGCGCTCTGCCCTGCTGGCCCTACCCGAATGCTATGGCGGGCAGGAGGCCCTGGACCTGGTTCTCAAGCTGTTTCCGGGGGATGCCGAGATTGGTCAGGCAGTGAATGCCCTTCGCAGGCTGGCGGCCGAGTTGGCCGATCTTCCGGTGAGCTTCGATCTGGCCGATCTGCGCGGGTATCACTATCACAGCGGGGTGGTGTTTGCCGCCTACTGCAGGGGACATCCTGGCGCGATTGCACTGGGCGGGCGTTATGACAAGGTGGGCAAGGCCTTCGGGCGCGGCCGTCCGGCGACCGGCTTCAGCATGGATTTGCGCGAAGTGTCGCAGCTCGAGGCTGCATCGGCCCCGCCTCGCGCCATCCTGGCACCGGCGGATGGCACTGGGCTTCGCGAAGAGGTGAAAAACCTGCGCGCCATGGGACAGATCGTCATAGAGGCGCTGCCCGGACATGAAGGCACCTGGAACGAGGCCGGCTGTGACCGGCAACTGGTGCTGCGCTCAGGCATATGGACTGTCGAGAAAATTCAGGGAGAAGTCTAGAAAATGGCAAAGAACGTCGTCGTCATCGGCACCCAGTGGGGTGACGAGGGCAAGGGCAAGGTCGTCGATTGGCTGACCGATCACGCCCAGGGGGTGGTGCGTTTCCAGGGCGGCCATAATGCCGGCCATACGCTGGTCATCGGCGGAAAGAAAACCGTGCTGCACCTCGTGCCGTCCGGCATCCTGCGCGAGGGCGTCACCTGCTACATCGGCAACGGAGTCGTGCTGTCGCCCGATGCCCTGATGCGTGAACTGGACGAACTTCAGGCGGCCGGGGTCGACGCCGAATCGCGCCTGAAGATCTCCGAAGCCTGCCCGCTGATCCTGCCCTATCACCAGGCGCTGGACGTGGCGCGCGAAACGGCCAAGGGGGCCAACAAGATCGGCACCACCGGCCGCGGCATCGGACCCGCCTATGAGGACAAGGTGGCACGGCGCGGGCTGCGCGTGCAGGACCTGTTGCGGCCGAAGCGTTTCGCCGAGAAGCTGGCCGAGATCCTCGACTATCACAACTATGTTCTGAAGAATTATCTTGGAGCCGACGCCGTCGACTTCCAGCGTGTGCTGGAAGGCGCGATGGCCATCGCGCCGCGGCTGACGCGCATGATCGCCGACGTGCCGCGCGCACTCTACGATGCGCACAAGGGCGGTGCCAACCTGCTGTTCGAGGGCGCACAGGGCACCCTGCTCGACATCGACCACGGTACGTTCCCTTACGTCACCTCGTCCAATTGCGTTGCCGGCGCTGCGGCGGCGGGTGCAGGCGTCGGCCCTGGCATGCTGCACTACGTGCTGGGCATCACCAAGGCCTACACCACGCGCGTTGGCGGCGGGCCGTTCCCGACCGAGTTGTACGATGCGGTCGACAAGCTAGATCCGGTCGGCAAGCACATGGCCACGCGCGGCCACGAGTTCGGTGCCACCACGGGCCGGGCGCGCCGCTGCGGCTGGTTCGATGCCGCCGCGCTGAAGCGCTCCATCCAGATCAATGGTGTCTCCGGACTGTGCGTGACCAAGCTCGACGTGCTCGACGGCATCGAGGAAATGAAGATCTGCACCGGCTACCGCATCGATGGCCGCCTGAGCGACATCCTGCCGGTAGGTGCGGATGACCTTGAGCGGTGCGAACCGGTGTACGAGTCCTTGCCGGGCTGGAAGGAAAGCACTGTCGGCGTGAAGCAGTTCGAGGCGCTGCCGAAGGAAGCCCAGGCCTATTTGAAGCGGATGGAATCCCTCTGCGACGTCCCGGTGGACATGATTTCGACTGGCCCGGATCGCGAGGAAACGATTGTATTGAGGCACCCGTTCAAATGACGGGCGTAAAAAAAAGCCGGTCGCTGACCGGCTTTTTCCTTTGTATCTGGTGCCCAGAAGAGGACTCGAACCTCCACAGTGTTGCCACCGCTAGGACCTGAACCTAGTGCGTCTACCAATTCCGCCATCTGGGCAAAGAGGGCGCAATTTTAAAGGAAAGATCGATTTTGTCAAACAAGCCGAGCAAGGCGCGCAAGCGCGATCCGCACTACGAGCGCGAGGCCGGGAAATACGAGAATCCGCTGCCCAGCCGGGAGTACGTGCTGTCCACCCTCACCGAACGCGGGGTGCCGCTGGCCTTCGAGGCGCTGACGGAACTGCTCGATATCCGCGAGCATGAAGTCGATGCCTTCCAGCGCCGTCTGGGCGCCATGCAGCGCGACGGCCAGATCATGCAGAACCGCCGCGGCGACTATCTCATCCCTGACAAGGCCGACCTCATCCGCGGACGCGTCGAGGGCCACCCCGACGGTTACGGCTTCCTGGTGCGCGACGATGATGGACCGGACCTCTTCCTCGGCCCCAAGGAGATGGACAAGGCACTGCATGGTGACCGAGTCATGGCGCGCATCGTCGGCATGGATCGCCGCGGCCGGCCCGAAGGCAAGATCGTCGAGGTGCTTGAGCGCGCAAACCATCGTGTCGTCGGTCGCGTGCACAACGAGCACGGCGTGCTGTTCGTGGTGGCCGAGAACCGGCGCATCAGCCAGGACATCCTCCTTGCTCCCGGCGCCAAGCCCAAGGCAGTGGACGGACAGGTGGTGGTGGTCGAGATCATCGAACAGCCTTCGAAGCATTCCCAGCCGATCGGCAAGGTGGTCGAGGTGCTCGGCAACTATGCCGATCCCGGCATGGAAATCGAGATTGCCCTGAGGAAGCACGAGTTGCCTTTCGAGTTCTCCCGGGAGAGCCTGGCCGAGGCGAAGAAGCTGCCGGATGCAGTGCGCAAGAGCGACTGGAAATGGGAGGGCGGCGTCCGCGAGGACATCCGCCACCTGCCGCTGGTAACGATCGATGGCGAGACCGCGAAGGATTTCGACGACGCCGTCTATTGCGAACGCCAGGGCAAGGACGGCAAGGGGGGCTTCCGGCTGGTGGTCGCCATCGCCGACGTCAGCCACTACGTCCAGGCGGAGCGGGATCTCGACCGCGATGCCTATGAGCGCGGCAACTCGGTGTACTTCCCGCGCCGGGTGATCCCGATGCTGCCGGAGAAGATCTCCAACGGCCTGTGCTCGCTCAACCCGCAGGTCGAGCGCCTGTGCATGGTGTGCGACATGGCCATCGCCGCCAACGGCGTCATCAAGCGCTACCGCTTCTACCCCGCAGTCATGTTCTCCCACGCGCGTCTCACCTACAACGAGGTGGCCGAGGCGCTCTACGAGGAAAAGTCAGCCGCTGCGGAACGGCGCGCGGAGCTGCTGCCGCACCTGAGGAACCTGGATGCGCTCTACCGCGTGCTGGTGAAGGCGCGCTGGGCGCGCGGCGCCATCGACTTCGAGACGGTCGAGACGCAGATGATCTTCGACGACGAGGGCAAGATCGCGCGCATCATCCCGGTCAGCCGCAACGATGCCCATCGCATCATCGAGGAGTGCATGCTGGCCGCCAACGTCTGCGCCTCGGATTTCCTCCACGAAAGCGAACACGACGCGCTCTATCGGGTCCATGAAGGGCCGACACCTGAGAAACTGGAGAAGCTGCGCGAATTCCTCAAGGAATTCGGCCTGCAGCTGTCGGGCGGCGACGAACCCCATGCCAAGGACTATGCCAAGCTGCTGGAGAAGGTGAAAGGCCGGCCGGACATGCAGCTCCTGCAGACGGTAATGCTGCGCTCCCTCAAGCAGGCGATGTACAGTCCGGAAAACGTCGGCCATTTCGGCCTCGCCTACGAGTCCTACACGCATTTCACCTCGCCCATCCGGCGCTATCCCGACCTCGTCATCCACCGCGCCATCAAGGCGGTGCTGCAGGGGGAGAAGTACCGCCCGGGCAACTGGGAGGAGATCGGCATCCACTGCTCGCAAACGGAACGTCGCGCGGACGATGCGACGCGCGATGTCGAGTCCTGGCTGAAGTGCTACTACATGAAGGAGCGCATCGGCGAGGAATTCGCCGGCAGCGTCTCGGCCGTCACCTCCTTCGGCATTTTCGTCGCCCTGGACGATGTCTTCGTCGAGGGGCTCGTGCACATCTCCGATCTCGGCAGCGACTACTTCCACTACGACGACGCCAAGCATCAGCTTGTCGGCGAACGCAGCGGTAAGCGTTTCCGCCTGGCCGACCGCGTGCGCGTCCAGCTGGTTCGGGTGGACATGGAGAGCAGCAAGATCGATTTCCGCCTCGCCGAGGAGGCGGGGGAAACAGCGGGCGGGAAGGGCCGGCGGCGTGGCTGACACGCGCTTCATCTACGGCTTTCATGCCGTGAACGCCCGCCTGCGGCAGAGCGCCGGCAGCGTCGAGGAAATCTACCTGGCCGCCGGCCGCCAGGACGGCCGCACGCGCGACCTCGTCAAATTGGCCGAGGCGCAGGGCGTGCGCGTCATCGCCGCCGACCCGGCGCGGCTCGACGGCATGGCCGGCGGCGTTGGCGCCCGCCATCAGGGCGTGGTGGCGCGGGTCTCCGCCGCGCAGCGCCACGTCACGCTCGACGATGTCCTCGACACCCTGGCCGAGCCGGCCCTGCTGCTGGTGCTCGACGGCGTGCAGGACCCGCACAATCTCGGTGCCTGCCTGAGGGTGGCCGATGCGGCCGGGGCACATGCCGTCGTGGCGCCGAAGGACCGGGCCGTGGGGCTCAACGCCACCGCCGTCAAGGTGGCCTGCGGCGCCGCCGACACCGTGCCCTATGTCACCGTCACCAATCTGGCGCGCGCCCTGCGCGAGATGCAGGAGCGGGGCGTCTGGACCGTCGGCGCCGATGCCGAAGCCGGGAAGGACATCTACGGGGTCGACCTAAACGTGTCGCTGGCCCTGGTGCTGGGTGCCGAGGGCAGCGGCCTGCGCCGGCTGACCCGGGAAACCTGCGACGCGCTGGTGCGCATTCCGATGCACGGCAGCGTGGAAAGCCTCAACGTGTCCGTCGCCAGCGGCATTTGCCTGTTCGAGGCCCGGCGCCAAAGAAGCCTGGCGTAAGGCACAGGGCGCCCTATCACTCTGTTAGCCACAAGCGCTTGATTTTCCGTGCTTGTGCGGTTAAAATCGCCGGCTCTCAAAACCTTGCCCCACCGCTCGCATGGCGGGGGGTACAACCCGTAAGGAGATTGCATGCGACATTACGAAATCGTTTTCATCGTTCACCCGGACCAGAGCGAGCAGGTGCCCGCGATGATCGAGCGCTACAAGGGGCTCGTCACCGGCCGCGCCGGCCAGATTCATCGTCTCGAAGACTGGGGCCGCCGCCAGCTGGCCTATCCGATCCAGAAGGTGCACAAGGCGCACTACGTGCTCATGAACATCGAGTGCGATGGCGAGACCCTCGCAGAACTCGAGCATGCCTTCAAGTTCAACGATGCCGTGCTGCGCCACCTCACCGTCAAGATGCGCCAAGCCGTGACGACGCCTTCGCCGATGATGAAGGAGGAGAAGTCCAGGTCGTTGACGCCGGCCGCCGAGGGCGCCAAGGTGGAAGAGGCCAAGCCCGCCGAGCAGCCCGCAGCCTGATGTGGCGGAACCGCAGAACCAGCTGACGATCACCGGGAGCATCATCGAACTGGCGCAGCTGCGCCATACCCCGGCAGGCGTGCCGGTACTGAACTTCAGGATCGCCCACGCCTCCGAACAGATCGAAGCCGGGCTGCCGCGCAAGGCCGAATGCGAATTGCAGGCCGTGGCGCTGGGACAGACGGCACTGCTGCTGCGGGGCGCCAAACCAGGCGACGATGTCAGGCTGAGCGGATTCCTCGCGGCGAAAAGTACAAAGTCGATGCAGCCGGTGCTGCATGTGCAACGAATCGAATTTACGGAAGGAATGAATCATGGCGTTTAAACCGAGAAATGCGAAGGACGCGAAGAAGCGCAAGGACGACAAGGGCTCGCGCGGCATGTTCAAGCGGCGCAAGTTCTGCCGCTTCACCGCCGAGAAGATTGCGGAGATCGACTACAAGGACGTCGAGATCCTGAAGGACTTCATCACCGAGAACGGCAAGATCATGCCGGCGCGCATCACCGGAACCAAGACCGGTTACCAGCGCCAGCTGTCGACCGCCATCAAGCGCGCGCGCTTCCTGGCGCTGATGCCCTACACCGACCTGCACTGAGAGAGGAAACGACCATGCAAGTGATTCTGATGGAAAAGGTGGTCAACCTCGGCAACCTGGGCGACGTCGTCAAGGTGCGCGACGGTTATGCGCGCAATTTCCTCATTCCGCAGGGCAAGGCCAAGCGGGTCACGCCCGAGAACCTGGCCGAGTTCGAGAAGCGCCGCGCCGAACTGGAGCGCCAGCAGGCCGAGAAGTTGTCCGCTGCGCAGGAACAGGCCGCCAAGCTGGAGGGCATCATGGTGCAGATTACCCGCAAGGCGGGCGTGGACGGCCGTCTGTTCGGCTCGGTCACCAACTTCGACATCGCCGAGGCGCTGAAGGCGCTGGGCCACGAGGTCGAGAAGTCCGATATCCGCATGCCGCAGGGGCCGCTCAAGATGATTGGCGACACCCAGCTGCAGATTGCCTTGCACAGCGACGTCTTGGTCAATATCACCGTGTCCGTGCTGGGCGAGCATTAAGCTGCACGCCGAATCCGCACCATGGAAAAGGGCCGCTGACAGGCGGCCCTTTTTCGTTGCCTCGCCCGGGTCGGGAAAACCTGGCGGAGAGAGAGGGATTCGAACCCTCGATACGTTTTACCGTATACACACTTTCCAGGCGTGCGCCTTCGACCACTCGGCCATCTCTCCGGAAGGGGCGCATTCTAGCAGAAAGGGTAGGCTGGCGCAGCGCCGTCATCTTCCCGAATCCACTAGCCCAGGCAAGCAAGACAACCCCCGAATCGAATTGCGGGACGCCCGGGGCGGCGATTGATTTGAGTTAGAATGCCGTGCGGCGGGTCTCCCCGCATTGCAGGGTGGTCAACCTGGTCAGGTCCGGAAGGAAGCAGCCACAGCCATTATCTGCAAGTGCCGGGGGTCAGGCTCGCCGCCCTTCCTTCCAATCCGCCCCCGCCCCTCTGATAAAATCCGGCCATGAGCTATCAGGTCCTCGCGCGCAAGTGGCGCCCCCGTTCCTTCGCCACCCTGGTCGGCCAGGAGCACGTCGTGCGCGCACTGACGCACGCACTGGACCAGCAGCGCCTGCACCATGCCTACCTCTTCACCGGCACGCGCGGCGTCGGCAAGACCACCATCGCGCGCATCCTTGCCAAGGCGCTCAACTGCGAGACCGGCATCACCTCGGCGCCCTGCGGGACCTGCAGTTCGTGCCAGGAGATCGACGCCGGCCGCTTCGTGGACCTCATCGAGGTGGACGCCGCGACCAACACCAAAGTCGACGAGATGCGCCAGCTCCTCGAGAACGCCACCTACGCGCCGACGCGCGGCCGCTACAAGGTGTACGTCATCGACGAAGTGCACATGTTGTCCACCTCGGCCTTCAATGCCATGCTGAAGACGCTCGAGGAGCCGCCCGAGCACATCAAGTTCATCCTCGCCACCACCGACCCGCAGAAGATTCCGGTGACCGTGCTCTCGCGTTGCCTGCAGTTCAATCTCAAGCAGATGCCGCTGGGCCACATCGTCGAACACCTGTCGCGCATTCTCGAGGCCGAGCAGGTTCCTTTCGAGCCGGCCGCCCTGCGCCATATAGCCAAGGGCGCCGCCGGCAGCATGCGCGACGCACTCTCTCTTCTCGACCAGGCCATCGCCCACGGCGCCGGCCGCATCGAGGAGACCGGCGTGCGCGACATGCTCGGCACGGTGGGCGAGGAGCATCTCTTCGCGCTGCTCGATGCGCTGTCCGCGCGCGACGTGCACGCTATGCTGGCGGTCGCCGCCGAGATGGACGCCCGCAGCCTGTCCTTCGATTCGGCCCTGCAGGAGCTGGCCACCCAGCTGCACCGCATCGCCCTCGTGCAGTTCGCCCCAGAGGCCATCCTGGACGAAGCCGAGCGCAAGCGCCTGGCCGGCTACGCGAGCGGACTCGACGCCGAATTCCTGCAGCTCTGCTACCAGATCGCCATCAACGGCCGCAGCGACCTGTCGCTTGCTCCGGACGAATATTCCGGCTTCCTCATGACGCTGCTGCGCCTGGTCGCCTTCAATCCGGAAACGCCGCCTGCGCTGGGCGCCGGCACGCCTTCCGAGCCGGCCGCCCGCGTGCCGGTGTCGGCTGCGGCGAAAGCCGTGCCGGCCACGGCTCCTGCACCGCAAACCCCATCCTCGGCCGCGGCGAAAGCTGCCGCTCCGGCGACCTTCGGCGAGGCCCCGGAGGAAATCCCCTTGGGGGACTGGCACGGCATGCTGGGGGGGCTCAAGCTCGGCGGCATGGTGCGCGAGCTGGCACACCATTGCGAACTGGCCGAGCAGGGCGAGGGGACGATGAAGCTGCGCCTGAATCCGGCGCACAAGTCGCTGCTCATGAACAAGGCGCCGCAGGAGAAACTGCAGGCCGCCCTGGCGACCTACCTCGGCCGGCCGGTCAGGCTGACCATCGAGATCGGCGACCTCAACGGCGAGACGCCGGCACAGCGCGCCGAGAGCGTGCGCACCGAGAAGCAGAACCGCGCCATCGAATCGCTCGAGCAGGACGCCTTCGTGCGCGACATGATCGAGACCTTCGACGCCACCATCAACGAACAATCCATCAAGCCTTTGAACTGAAGCAGGAGAAGCGGACATGATGAAAGGCGGAATCGCCGGCCTGATGAAGCAGGCCCAGCAGATGCAGGAGAACATGAAGAAGGCGCAGGAACAGCTGGCGACCATCGAGGTCGAGGGCCAGTCCGGCGCCGGCCTGGTGAAGGTGGTGATGACCTGCAAGCACGACGTGCGCCGCATCAGCATCGACCCCTCGCTGCTTGCCGACGACAAGGAAATGCTGGAAGACCTCGTTGCCGCCGCGGTGAACGACGCGGTGCGCCGCGTCGAGGCCACGGTGGCGGAAAAGATGAGCGGCTTCACCGCCGGCCTCAACCTGCCGCCGGGGATGAAGCTGCCGTTCTGATGGCGCTGCCCACCGCCCTCGAGGAACTGGTCGAGGCCCTGCGCTGCCTGCCCGGCGTCGGGCCGAAGTCGGCGCAGCGCATGGCCTACCACCTGCTGCAGCGCGACCAGAAGGGCGCCCGGCGCCTGGCCGCGTCGCTGGAGCAGGCCGTGCAAGTCCTGCGCCACTGCAGCCGCTGCAACGCCTTCAGCGAAAGCGAGGTCTGCGAGCGCTGTGCTTCGCCGCGGCGCGACGCCTCACTGTTGTGCGTGGTCGAGATGCCGGCCGACCTGAACATGATGGAACAGACCCATGCCTTCCAGGGCATGTACTACGTCCTCATGGGCCACCTCTCGCCGCTCGACGGCATCGGACCGAAGGAACTGCACCTCGAGCGCCTGCTGGCGCGCGCCTGCGACGGTGCGGTGAAGGAGGTCATCCTCGCCACCAATTTCACCAACGAGGGCGAGGCCACCGCCCACTACCTCGGCGAGATGCTGCGGGCGCGCAACCTGAAGGTTTCCCGCATCGCCCGCGGCCTGCCGGTGGGAGGCGAAATCGAGCATACCGATGCCGGCACCATCGCCCAGGCCCTGATCGAGCGCCGCCCCCTCTGATTCCCCGGGTTTTCCGCGCAAGCCTTTGCCTGGCTTGCACTCTTTTGGCGCTGGCATGGCTGGGGCCTGGCAAGGTACCGCCAGCCTGCGGGCATCGGCCGGAAACCCAGCATTGGCGCGGCATTCCGCGGTTTTGCTTCCAATTCCCATTGATTCTTCTGTATAATCCTGCGTTTCCTGGGTTCGGCGTAACGCTCGCCTGTGGCGAACATTAGCTTGCACTGATATTTAGATTTTGGATTCGCATTCTTCATCAGGACATCGAGGCCATGAGCAGTGAGAAGAAACCGGATTGCGGCAGGCGAAACCTGGTTTTCGCGACCGCAGCCGTGGGAGGTGTCGCAACCGTCGCAACGGCTGTGCCTTTCCTGGCCAGCATGGCGCCTTCGGAACGCGCCAAGGCGGCCGGTGCCCCGGTCGAGGCCGATATCAGCAAGCTGGCTCCTGGCGAAATGATGCGCGTCGAGTGGCGCGGCAAGCCGGTCTGGATCATCCATCGAACCAAGGAAATGCTTGAAGCGCTCGGCAAAATTGCCGAAAAAGTGAGCGATGCGGGGTCCAAGCGGCCGATGCAGCCGGAGTACGCCAGGAACGAAGCGCGCTCGATCAAGCCGGAGTACCTGGTCGTCGTCGGCATCTGCACCCACCTCGGCTGCTCGCCGACCGACAAGTTCAAGACTGGCGCGGAATCCGGCATCAATGCCGACTGGCCGGGCGGCTTTCTTTGCCCCTGCCATGGCTCGCTCTTCGACCTCGCCGGCCGCGTCTACAAGAACATGCCGGCCCCGGACAACCTGGAGGTGCCGCCGCACTACTACCTGTCCGATACGCGCATCCTGATCGGCGAAGACAAGAAAGCTTAAAAGGGGCGCACGACATGGCAAGCACGAACTTCGAGAAATACAAGTCGGACGGCTCCCTTGCAGGCAATGTCCTCGAGTGGGTCGACGCCCGCTTTCCGCTGACGGCGAACTGGAAGGGCCATCTGTCCGAGTATTACGCGCCGAAGAACTTCAACTTCTGGTATTTCTTCGGCTCGCTCGCCCTGCTGGTGCTGGTGATGCAGGTCGTCACCGGCATCTTCCTGGTGATGCACTACAAGCCCGACGCCTCGCTCAATGCCGCCGGCGTGCCGGTGGCCTTCGCCAGCGTCGAGTACATCATGCGCGACGTGCCGTGGGGCTGGCTGATCCGCTACATGCACTCCACCGGCGCCTCGGCCTTCTTCATCGTGGTCTACCTGCACATGTTCCGCGCCATGCTCTACGGCTCCTACCGCAAGCCGCGCGAACTGCTGTGGATCTTCGGCGTCCTCATCTACCTGTGCCTGATGGCGGAGGCCTTCGCCGGCTACCTGCTGCCCTGGGGCCAGATGTCCTACTGGGGCGCCCAGGTGATCCTCAACCTGTTCTCGGCCATTCCCCTCATCGGCAACGACCTGACGCTGTGGATCCGCGGCGATTACGTCATCGCCGACGCCACGCTGAACCGCATGTTCGCCTTTCACGTCATCGCCATTCCGCTGGTGCTGATCGGCCTCGTCGCCGCGCACATCCTGGCGCTGCACGAGGTCGGTTCGAACAACCCGGACGGCATCGAGATCAAGAAGAACAAGGACCCGAAGACCGGCATTCCCCTCGACGGCATCCCCTTCCATCCGTACTACACGGTGAAGGACATCGTCGGCGTGGTGGTCTTCCTCGCCGTGTTCTCGATCATCGTCTTCTTCGCGCCGGAGTTGGGCGGCTATTTCCTCGAGTACAACAACTTCATCCCGGCCGACCCGCTGGTGACGCCGCCGCACATCGCGCCGGTGTGGTACTTCACGCCGTTCTACTCGATCCTGCGCGCCAACACGGTGAACTTCTTCTGGATCGACGCCAAGCTGTGGGGCGTGATCTTCATGGGCCTCGGCGTCATGATCCTGTTCTTCCTGCCCTGGCTCGACCGCAGCCCGGCCAAATCGATCCGCTACCGCGGCCCGATCTACAAGACCGCGCTGGCCGTATTCATCGTCGCCTTCTTCATCCTCGGCTATCTGGGCATGCAGGCGCCGACCCCGGTCTTCACGATCATTTCGCAGATTTGCACGATCATCTACTTCCTGTTCTTCCTGCTGATGCCCTGGTACACCCGCATCGACAAGTGCAAGCCGGAGCCGGAAAGGGTGAGCAAATGAGAACCGCCATGTACAGAAAGATACTCATTGCGCTCCTCTTTGCGCCACTAGCCGCGCTGGCCAGCGTGTCGCTCCAGCTCGACCGTGCGCCCGACCGTTCCACCGACAAGGCCGCCCTGCAAAATGGCGCCAAGCTGTTCGTGAACAACTGCCTGAACTGCCACGGCGCCAGCTACGTCCGCTACAACCGCCTCAAGGACATCGGCCTCACCGAGCAGCAGATCAAGGACAACCTGATGTTCACCGCCGAGAAGATCGGCGAGCCTATGGGCATCTCCATGTCGCGCAAGGACGCCAAGGAATTCTTCGGCGCCTGGCCGCCGGACCTGTCCCTCATTGCCCGCGCGCGCGCCTCCGGCGACGGCAGCGGTGCCGACTGGCTGTACACCTACCTGCGCGGCTTCTACCGCGACGAGAAGCGGCCGACCGGCTGGAACAACGTCGCCTTCGAGAGCGTCGGCATGCCGCACGTGCTGTGGGAACTGCAGGGCGAGCAGGTGATGGGCCCCGACCACAAGCTCACCCTGGCCAAGCCGGGCAAGCTGACGCCGAAGGAGTACGACGACGCCGTTGCCGATCTCGTCGCCTTCATGGTCTGGATGGCCGAGCCGCCGGCGCAATTCCGCAAGCAGCTCGGCGTTGCCGTATTGATCTTCCTCGGCGTGTTCTTCGTCGTCGCCTACGCGATGAAGCGCGCGTTCTGGAAGGACATTCACTAACCTACTGCAAGGACAGCCATGCAGTTCCTCGGGCATCGTGATTTCAACGCACCGCGCGTCCGCCGCGTGGTGCGAGATGCCGACTATTCCTGGAGCGGGAACACCATGATGACTTTGTATTCGGGCACCACCTGCCCGTTCAGCCACCGCTGCCGGATCGTCCTCTACGAGAAGGGAATGGACTTTCAGGTGATCGACGTCGATCTGTTCAACAAGCCCGAGGACATCGCCGTCATCAACCCCTACAACCGCGTTCCGGTGCTGGTCGACCGCGACCTGGTGCTCTACGAAGCCAACATCATCAACGAGTACATCGACGAGCGCTTCCCGCATCCGCAGCTGATGCCGCCCGACCCGATCATGCGCGCCCGTGCCCGCCAGCTGCTGTTCACCTTCGAACAGGAACTGTTCACCCACATCGAGGCGCTGGAAAAGAACCTGAAAGCCGCCGAAAAGGCACGCCTGCACGTGCGCGACCGTCTCAGCGAACTGGCGCCGGTGTTCAACAAGCAGAAGTTCATGCTGGGCGAGGAATTCTCCATGCTCGACGTGGCCATCGCGCCGCTGCTGTGGCGCCTCGACCACTACGGCATCGAGCTGCCTAAGACCGCCGTGCCGCTCATGAAGTACGCGGAAAGGATCTTCAGCCGCCAGGGCTTCATCGACGCGCTGACCCCCTCCGAAAAAGTCATGCGGCGATAGCGGGGCCGGCGCGTCCCGGCGGCGCGCTTCCCGCGGTATCCATGTCCTCCGTCGCCTCCACCAAGCCCTACCTCCTGCGTGCCCTCTACGAGTGGTGCGTCGACCAGGGATTCACGCCCTACGTCTCCGTCCAGGTCGACGCCCAGACCCTGGTGCCGCGCCAGTACGTGCGCGATGGCCAGATCGTGCTCAACCTCGGCGCCGAGGCCGTGCAGAACCTGCACATGGGCAACGACCTCATCACCTGCCAGGCCCGCTTCGGCGGCGTCGCGCAGTCGCTCTCCATCCCCGTCGGCAACGTCGCCGCCATCTATGCCCGCGAGAACGGGCAGGGCATGGCCTTCGAGGTCGGCGAGCCGGGCGCGGAGGCGGCCGTTCCGGCAGAAGAAGGCGCTCCCGAAGCGCCCGAACCCCCGCCCACCGATACCCCGCCCCGGCCGCACCTGACCCGCGTCAAGTAATCCGGCCGGACCGGCCGCCTCCGCTGCCTTGTCTGTCCGCGGGCCGCAAGAAAATAAAACATAAACAACCCGTTATGTGACACCTAATATCACCATAGTTATACCTAATGCTTTAAATATCGTATAAAAACATGATGATATAGTCATTCGTAAGCACTCCAAAAAATCGTGCGCTCGGTTATTCGTGAAATATTTCACGTTTTCCGATAATGAAATCGTGCTCTAATGGCACATTCATTCGGCATGAAGACCGGCAAAAAGCCGGCGATTGAGGGGGAGGTCGGGTGGCTTCGGCGGCTTGCTTGGAAGGGAGAGATTTGCTGTGGCTTCTGGGCAGTCTGTGCCAGATCTGTCGTCAGCCCTTTGATCCCGCGCTTGTTTCCCAGGAGTATCCCCCGCCGATCACCACCGTCACCCTGCACGAGGCCGCCCGCTCGCTCGGTTTTCGCACCGGCGAGCGTAGCGCCACTGCCGCCGTTCTCCCGGGACTGACTTTTCCCTGCATCGCATTCCTGCATCCTATGCCGCATGTCGCGCCGCGTGCGGCGGGCGCGCCGACCCAACTGCACGTCGTGCGCGAGGGAGAGTCGGCAGAGTTGCCGGAACCTCCATCTGCACGTCCCGCGCTCATCCTGCGCGCCGATGCGAATCAGTTTCTCTTCATCAGTGTCGGCTCCGAGCAACCCGAAACCCTGCCGCTTGCAGAATTCGATCTCTATTTCGAGCCGGATCTGATCCTCGTTGCCAGGGATGCTTCCCTCTCCCCCGCGGGGAGGAGGGACGAGGGAGAGGGGGAAGAGGCCCGCCTTGCCAGATTCGGCTTTCGCTGGTTCCTCCCCGAACTGCTTAGGCACAAGCGTATCTGGCACGACGTGCTGCTTGCCTCATTGGCCATCCAGCTTGTCGGCCTCGCTACGCCGGTGTTCACGCAGGTGATCATCGACAAGGTGGTGGTGCACCAGACGCAGTCGACCCTCGTCGTCATCGCCGTGGCGCTGGTCATGTTCATGCTGTTCACTTCGGTCATGACCTGGCTGCGCCAGTACCTCGTGCTGCACACCGGCAACCGCATCGATGCTGTGCTCGGCAGTCAGGTCTTCCGCCATCTGCTGCGCCTGCCGTTGCCGTACTTCGAGAACCGCACGACCGGTGTGCTGGTGGCGCGCCTGCATGGCGTCGAGACCATCCGCGAGTTCGTCTCGGGTGCGGCGGTGAGCCTGGTGCTCGACTTTCCTTTCCTGCTGATCTTCCTGGCGGTGATGTTCTGGTATTCTTGGCAGCTGTCGTTGATTGCCGTGATGCTGCTCGGGGCCATCGGCCTGATCAGCGTCCTCGTCGCCCCTGTATTTCGAGACAGGCTCAACCGCCAATTCCTTCTTGGGGCAAGGAACCAGTCCTTCCTCACCGAATACGTCTCCGGCATCGCCACCGTCAAGTCGCTGCAGATGGAGCCGCACCTCGAGCAGAAGTACGGCGACTACCTCGCGAGCTACCTCGCCGCCGGCTTCACCACGCGCCAGGTGAGCAACACCTACAACGTGCTGGCCAACGGACTGGAGCAACTGATGACGCTGGCCATCCTCGTCGTCGGCGCGCTGCTGGTGATGCAGAACGACGGCTTCACCGTCGGCATGCTCGTCGCCTTCCAGATGTTCGCCAGCCGCATGAGCCAGCCTATGCTGCGCATCGTCGGCCTGTGGCAGGAATTCCAGCAGGCCAACATTGCGGTGAAGCGCCTCGGCGACCTGATGGACGCTCCCGCCGAGCCGCATGCGCTCAGCCCCCGCCGCGAGGCCGCCGGCAGCGGCCGCATCGACCTCGTCGAACTGAGCTTTCGCTATTCCGAGCAACACCCCTTCCTCTACCGCAACCTGAACCTGACACTCAAGCCCGGCCACCTCTCCGTGCTGATGGGCCCCTCCGGCTGCGGCAAGAGCACGCTGGCCAAGCTGCTGCAGGGCTTCTACCTGCCCACCGAAGGCCAGATCCGCCTCGATGGCCGCGACATCCGCCACCTCGCCGCCAACGAGCTGCGCCAGACCTACGGCGTCGTGCCGCAGGAGACCGTGCTCTTCGCCGGCACCCTCTACGACAACCTCGTCATGGCGCATCCGCACGCGAATTTCGAGGACGTCATCACCGCCTGCAAGCTCGCCGAGATCCACGACGTCATCGAGCAGCTGCCGCAGGGCTACCAGACCGAAATCGGCGAGCACGGCGTCGGCCTCTCCGGCGGCCAGCGCCAGCGCCTCGCCATCGCCCGCGCGCTGCTCAAGCGCCCGAACGTCCTCATCTTCGACGAAGCCGTCTCCAGCCTCGACCAGCAGACCGCCGAGCACTTCGCGCAGACCATCAACCGGCTCAAGGGAAAGGCGACGATGCTGTTCATCACGCACCAGATCCCGAAGGGGCTGCAGGTGGATGAGGTGTTCAGTTTTGGGGGGAGGGGGGCGCAGACACTGCCTGCACAGGCGCCCGAGAAGGAGACGGTGAAAGAATGATGCTTGCCGAGAACCTGCAATCAGGCTGCGTTCAATTCCTCGCGCAACACCTTGCGCAGTGTGGCGACGGTCACCGGTGCGTTGTTCTGCGCCAGCGACGCGCTCAGGGCCTCGTTGATCAGTGTCTGATAGCCCTTGCCTTCCTTTTCCGCGCGACGGCGAAAGGCGTCCAGCGTCGCGTCGTCTATGTAGATCGTGATGCGCGTCTTACCGGAGGGAGACAGCACGGCGCCACGCCTGGCCTTGGACATGTCGTAGTTAGCTTTCATAGCATTTCCTTTCACGTGCGGTCGCCAGTCGCGCCGAAATCAGGCGAACGGCTTCTCCGCGTTCCGTCCAGCACACCGTCAAGACCCGGCCTAATGCGCCGGTACCCACAGTCGAATAGCGCGGCTCGATGGCGGAATCGTCGTCTTCACGCGTCAGAGCCCGCGGGTCATACATCACCGGTTCAGCTTCTGCGAACGATACGCCATGCTTGCGCAAATTCGCAGCGGCCTTCTTCGGGTCGAATTCGAAGCTCACGCGATGATGATACATACAATGTATGTATTAATCAAGGCGTGGTGCGTTTGCTCACGGCTGCGTTAAACCTCGGTAACCCGGGCCGCGGTGACGCTGTAGAGAGATTGGGCACCCGGATCCACGGCAGAGAAGGAGACGACCAGTTCTGCGCCAACGCCGAGCTCGACCTGTCCGCCGCGCTGGCTGTGGGAAAAAGTCAGTCCGCGCAGGACGGCGAGGACGTGCTGGTGTCGGGGGCGGGCGATGGTGCGTTTTACTTGAGCAAAAGTCAGTCGCCACGGCACGGCGAATACGTAGCGGCTAACGATAGTACATGGCGGAGGGTGGCATGAGCGGGCTTTACCTGTTGGTCGTGGTGGGGATTTGGGTGGGTTTGGTGTCCCTGTTTATCAAGGGCTGGCTGCGCCTGCGCGCAAAGCCTGATGCGAACAGGCGGGTGGTGGATGCGGCCAGCATTCTCCTTGCGGCGTTGTGGTTGGGAGCCTCGTTCTGGTATGGCGGCGGGCGGAAGATCTATTTCGACGAGAAGGTGAAGGAACTCTGTGCCAAGGATGGTGGCGTTAAGGTGTTTGAGTCCGTGAAGCTGCCGCCTGGAAAATTCGATAAATATGGTGTGGTGCAGATTCCGATGCGGAAGGATTTCAAACCGGATGACGAGTATTACTACGATTGGAACATTCAGTATTACAAGCAAGGTAATCCGGAGTTGTGGCGTAGCCATTTCATTCTTTACAGAGCGAATGACCGAAAAATACTTGGAGAGGCTATTGGGTATAGCCGACGAGGTGGCGATCTGCCTGGTCCATGGCATGCCTCCTCCTTTGGTTGTCCGACTGACGCCGACATTTCCGTGGTCAAACAACGAGTCTTTCAAACTACTTTCGGGGAGCAAGGTAAATGACAAGTACAGCCAACTATTTGGCTCAAGCTGAATGCGCCTTGGCCGCCTATGCGACTCTTTCTATCGGCGAACCGAATAGAGCTGAACTTGTTAGAGCCGGCATGGCTCCTACCCAAGCCGAAGCCTTTTCCAGGCGCTGGCGCGTTGTCGCTCAGCACAATCACTCTGAACCGGTCGAGCTTCAGGACGAGTTTGGCAATGGTACGGGCAGTTTTACCAGCTGGTCGAACGGGTTTTCCGCGACGGTATTCGAGGAAGTAGGCACGGGTCGCCGCGTGCTGGCGATTCGCGGCACGGAGAGCGGACCTGACTACACTACCGACTTGGTGGATGTGTTTTTGCGCGGCAGCCCGCAGAGGCAATCTCAATATCAATCCCTGCTTGCGCAAATAGCTTTGTGGCGGAGCGGGCCGCAACCTGTCCTCGGGTCGGCATTTGCGGTGACTGGGCACTCGCTGGGCGGCTTCCTGGCTGGCGCACTGACGGCCGAGCATCCCGAATGGATCGAGCATGCCTACCTCTTTAATGCCCCCGGCGTGAGGGATGGCAACTGGCCTGAAGCGCAGCCACAGAAGATATCGAACATCCGTGCCGAGGCGGGCATCTCGCCGATCGCTGCGCTGTGGCGGGACTGGGGGACGGTACGCCTGATTACCACCGAGAACCAATTGGCTGGTGATGTGACCGACGCGCCATTCGGCGCTTGGAATCACAGCCAGCGGGTGCTGGTCGACGCTCTTGCGGTCTATGACCTCTTCGTTCGCCTTGATGCCGGACTGGCGAGCCTGGGAGAAGCAGGTGTACTGGCAATACTCAACCCGATTTTCGCTGCCGCCAGTGCTCGAACTTCGACAACGCTGGAATCGTTGGCCGCGGCATTGCGCAAGCTGCTGACAGGCGAAGCGGCCATGATTGCGGCTGCTGACCGCGACGCGCTCTACGCGACTGTCAATACGGTTTGTAATTTGCTCAACGCCGGGCCTCTACCGCAATACACCTTGGTTTCCTTGCTTACGCTGACAGCAGACGAACTGCGCACTGCCGCGACCAACCCCGACGCCCTCGCCACCCGCTACGCCCTGATCAATCTCAACCCCTTTGCCGTTCTTGGTGCCGACTACAGCCGCTTCAACCGGAACGGCGAGCTCGACCTCTTCGACCCTGCCACGGGAAAAGGCCGGCTCACCGCGGACTATCTAGCCGACCGCACCGCGCTGCTCGCCTGGCAAAACCTCCTCAACACCCGCGACATCCCCACCAGCCCGGCGCGCCCCTACAGCGGGGACGAAGTGACCGAAGCGACGCAGTTTGCCGACAGGGCCACGGGCAATCAGATCGTCCTGGGCGGCCAGCTTGCCGCCCGGCGCAGGATCCTCTTCGGCGCCGCMGGCAACGATCTCCTCGACGGCGGCACCCTCACCGACCGCCTCTACGGCGGCGGCGGCAWCGACGTCCTCAACGGCAACGGCGGCRACGACTACCTCGAAGGCGGCGACGCAGACGATCGCCTGTTCGGCGGCACSGGCAACGACATTTACCAGGTCGGGGTSGGCACGGGCACCGACACCGTCGTCGACGCGGCGGAAGCCGACGGGCGGCAAGCCGGCGAGATCCGCTTCGGCGCCACCGCCGTGGCCGGCGTCTTYACCGCGCTCGACCCCGAGCGCAGGAGCTTCACCCTGACGCTCGCCGACGGGCAGTACTACGCCGGCTACACGGGCAGCGTGCAGGCGAACCTCGCCGGGCGGCTCACCCTGTGGCGGGCCGATTCCGGTTCGCGCATCGTGCAGCTGGAGAACTTCCGCTCGGGCGACTTCGGCATCGAGCTGGGGAGCGAAGCGCCCGCGCGCCCCTACGCCGACATCGCCGGCACGGCGGAAGCGGACAACGG
This sequence comes from Denitratisoma sp., assembly GCA_032027165.1. NCBI lineage: Bacteria > Pseudomonadati > Pseudomonadota > Betaproteobacteria > Nitrosomonadales > Sterolibacteriaceae > Denitratisoma > Denitratisoma sp. The sequence continues at coordinate 535,612 of JAVSMO010000001.1, forward strand.
CGAGCTTGCCGGCACGATGGCGCACGAAGCCAGCCTGGCGACGACGGCCGAGGCGCAGCGCGTCCTCGGGCAGGGCGGGGCGGACCTGATCGTGCTGGCGCACGCCTACACGCAGGGCTACGGCGGGGCGGGCAACGACCGCATCGTCGACGCGGCGGGCGTGCAAAGTCAGTACGGGGGGGACGGCGAGGACGTGCTGGTGACCAGCGCCAAATCGAAATATACGCATAGTTGGTTAGTCACAGCGAATGTATATCCCTGGAGGATTGCCTTATGAAACTCTACATTTCCGACTTTTCCACAGGCATGCTCATCGTGCTTTATCTACCGCTGGTGCTGTGGCTGCTTTGGAAGGTTTGGCATGGCATGCAAACTACGCGAGCGATCAGGGCGCTAGTTATTTTGATGTTGGCTGTACTTGCCTATACCGGCCCGCTAGGTGATGTGACAGTGCATTCGGTAGCTATGGCGAAGGTCTGTCCGACTGCTGGATTGCACATTTACAAGAAGGTTCGAGCGGAGGGTTACTTCGACACCGGATCAGGCCCCAGGCAGATTGAGCAATACGGCTATCGCTTTATCGAGACCCAGAAGCCTGGAGGCAAGGTCTCCCATTACGAGCGTCACGCCGACGGCAGCATCATGCGAACTGAGTTTGATCAGCCTACCGCCGAATACGAGGTGGTGTATGAGAACCGGGCTCCAGTGCCGGAACTGGGCGTGCGCAGCATGCAGCGCTGGCACGTGCGTCACCGGCCCACCGGTGAAGTGGTGGGGGAGTGGCTCGCTTTCAGTCCCATGCACGGTTGGCTTGACCGGTTTCTGCTGAACCGTTGGTTTGGCGCGGGATTGCCAGGGTGCGACGGTGAAGTGCTTGCGAAGTATGAGAGCTGGCGGCAGGAATTACTTCCACCCCAATGAGAAAGTAGATGGAGAATGAATATGACTATGCTTGAAACGTATTACACCTACGCTAAATTGGCGATGGCGGCTTATATTGATCTCAGCAAAGTTGTTTCACCAACAAACTCAAGTGCTATTACAGATGCAGGCGCTTCGGATGCCCAGCAAAGAATGCCCCAACCGCTAGGCGATCAATTGTTCGGAGCCGGTGGTTATACCGGCAATCCGGACTCTTGGACCATGCTCTCTCCCTATTTCCGTACCTCTGCTGACACCGGGCACAGCGATCCAGCCAGCGGGTTTGCCGGAATGATTCTCTCTCACCCAACTTACGGCAAGGTGTTTGCCATTACGGGAACTGAGCCGGGACAACCTGGGCAGACCGGCGCCGATCTTTTCGATGCCGACATTGCCCAGATCGGATTCCTCGGTGCAGCCCTGAGCCAGATCGTCTCACTTTACAACTACGTGCAGGTATTACGCGCACCCGTGAACGCTGCAGGCGTCCTAAGACTAGAGTTAAGGAATCGCACTCTGGTACCGCCGGTCGACGGAACGCCCTACATCACGCAGCTGTCGGCCGGCTTTCCACCCGTGCCGACGTTCTACTGGCTAGAAGCCCATTACGACGGCATAGGGCGGGGTGTTCTTGCCGATGGTGAAAGGCTCACTGTTACTGGCCACAGCCTGGGGGGGCACTTAGCTGCAATCGGTGTTGCATTGTTTCCTGAGATTTTTTCTACGGCCTATACGTTCAATGCGCCAGGCTACAACCCGCCATCAAGCCTGCTCACCCAACCCTTCGGCGCTGACGGACTGCTCAATTTGTTTCGCCCATACGGAGCGAGCCCGCTGCCGATTGGCACGATTACTGATCGCATCGTTACTTTGGAGAGTGAGGACGCCATTCCTGGCGATGACGGCGATGGCGTAGCAGGTGACATTACCGGCACACCTTTCAGTCCAGAGCGTTACATCACAACGGAGAGAGTTACTCACGACATCGGCCATATGATGGATGGACTTGCATTGCAAGCCCTGATGTCGCGTATGAATTCCAGTCTAGTACCGGACCAAGCTGGCGCTGTGATTGCTGCATCTGCTGCATTGTCCGGCGAGGCATACGAACAACTGCTGGAGCGACTGTACAAAGTGGTCATAGGCTCAGCAATCAATCTGGAAAGAACCGAACCTACTAGGACAATGATAGATGCTGGAGACTTTCATATTCGATCCGATTTTTATCGGCACTTCCTCGAACTAGAGGCGGCAGTATCAGACAATCTATCCTTGCAGTTGATCCCCCTGACCACCCTCACCGCTGCCGAACTGCAGACTGCGGCAGCCAACCCTGACGCCCTCGCCACCCGCTACGCCCTGATCAATCTCAACCCCTTTGCCGTTCTTGGTGCCGACTACAGCCGCTTCAACCGGAACGGCGAGCTCGACCTCTTCGACCCTGCCACGGGAAAAGGCCGGCTCACCGCGGACTATCTAGCCGACCGCACCGCGCTGCTCGCCTGGCAAAACCTCCTCAACACCCGCGACATCCCCACCAGCCCGGCGCGCCCCTACAGCGGGGACGAAGTGACCGAAGCGACGCAGTTTGCCGACAGGGCCACGGGCAATCAGATCGTCCTGGGCGGCCAGCTTGCCGCCCGGCGCAGGATCCTCTTCGGCGCCGCMGGCAACGATCTCCTCGACGGCGGCACCCTCACCGACCGCCTCTACGGCGGCGGCGGCAWCGACGTCCTCAACGGCAACGGCGGCRACGACTACCTCGAAGGCGGCGACGCAGACGATCGCCTGTTCGGCGGCACSGGCAACGACATTTACCAGGTCGGGGTSGGCACGGGCACCGACACCGTCGTCGACGCGGCGGAAGCCGACGGGCGGCAAGCCGGCGAGATCCGCTTCGGCGCCACCGCCGTGGCCGGCGTCTTYACCGCGCTCGACCCCGAGCGCAGGAGCTTCACCCTGACGCTCGCCGACGGGCAGTACTACGCCGGCTACACGGGCAGCGTGCAGGCGAACCTCGCCGGGCGGCTCACCCTGTGGCGGGCCGATTCCGGTTCGCGCATCGTGCAGCTGGAGAACTTCCGCTCGGGCGACTTCGGCATCGAGCTGGGGAGCGAAGCGCCCGCGCGCCCCTACGCCGACATCGCCGGCACGGCGGAAGCGGACAACGGCGAGCTTGCCGGCACGATGGCGCACGAAGCCAGCCTGGCGACGACGGCCGAGGCGCAGCGCGTCCTCGGGCAGGGCGGGGCGGAYCTGATCGTGCTGGCGCACGCCTACACGCAGGGCTACGGCGGGGCGGGCAACGACCGCATCGTCGACGCGGCGGGCGTGCAAAGTCAGTACGGGGAGGACGGCGAGGACGTGCTGGTGGCGGGGGCGGGCGACGACGAACTCCATGGCGGAGCGGGGAACGAGCTTATTCCAGACAGTGTTTGTAAAAGTCAGTCTGTGCGCCACGGCGCGAAGGGTGTGGCTAACGATGGTGCATGGAGGAGGGTGGCATGAGCATGAAACAAATACCAAGAAAATCCATGACAGCGCCAAATCGCAGAATGCAGGGTGTTGGTCTTGTCAAATTGCTTCTCATCATTCCAGGGGCGTTTGTTCTGCTGCTTCTACTCGCGGTGGGCTTCTTCGAGGGGAGGAAGGCGTATTGGGATTATCGGGTCAAGCAGATGTGTGAGAAGGACGGAGGTCTCAAGGTATTCGAGCCAATCACAATATCCCATTCTCAATTTCTAGCTTGGGGGGGGCAAGAAGGAATACGAGGTGTTCCGATTCCGCATGAATCAGAAAACAGATCCGATATTTTGGTATTTCGTCGCACTGCTGATGAAACCTTAAGATCCGGTAGCCCCGAAGTACGACGCGATACAACTGAATTCGTTCGAAGAAGTGATAGAAAGGTGCTGGGCAAATACGTGTATTTCGCAAGAAGGGGGGGGGACTTTCCAACAATTGCACATGAGAGCTCATTCGGTTGCAAAGTTACGGGACCTGTAACAGAACAAGTCATTTTGATTGAGAGGGAGGCAAAATGAGCAGTATTCAAGATATTTGCCAAAACGCTGAGTTAGCCTTAGCAGCCTATGCCACGTTTGCAAGCAACAGTGTAACGGCTGATCCGACGAATCTTGCAGCATTGAGAAACGCCGGCCTCTCCGCCAAACAATCCGAAGAATTCGCCAAGAAGTATCCGGCCGTTGTTGCTCAATTCAACGACACCCCTGATGAAGGCGGGCTGGGCACGAGTTTTTCAGCGACGGTATTCAGGGATTCGGCGAACAATCTCACGCTTGCCCTTCGCGGCACGGCGGAATTGACTGGGTCCCCGAACGACATATGGCCCACAGACGCAACGATCGCGACGTCCGGCGTCGGTTATGACCAGATCGTCGCCATGTGGAACTGGTGGCAGCGGGCGAGCAACGTGGCTGGTGCATCCGTCACTCAATACCGGCTGGTTACCACGCCTGCAGATATCAGTCACGCGACTTGGATTGCGCACGCCGGAGCAGGAAACACCGGACTGTGGCTCGAATGGTACACCGGCACCGCCAACGGCACGCTGAGGAACGCCCTAGCCCTGGATTCCGACCAGCGGCTCGACCTCACCGGCCACAGCCTGGGCGGCCACCTTGCGATGGCCTTCGGTTCGCTCTTCCCTGGCGTTACGAACCGGATCACCGTCTTCAACGCACCGGGCTTCCTGGACGACGCCGACAACCGCACCTTCTTTGGCCTGCTGGGCGGCGCCATTCCCGCCGGCGCCAACACCATCAACGTCATTGCCGACGAGGCCAACGTGGGGTCTGTACCCTGGAGCGGAATCGCCGGCCTGCACAACCGTCCCGGGACCGCCATCGACATCCCCATTGAAAACCAATGGCAAGGCGACGAACCTAGTAGCGGCCGTCCTGGTGCGCGCAATCACTCCCAGCAAACGCTCACCGATGCCTTGGCTGTCTTTGCCGCGATAGCCAAACTCGACCCTGCCTTGAATACAAACACCTTCAAGTCGATTCTGCAGGCAGCTGCCGCTGGTACCTCCGCCAGTCTCGAGCGAATCGTAGATGCACTCGAAAAACTCTTCGGCATCAACTCAACCCCGCTGGCTACGGGGAATGCCCAGCGCGACGCCCTCTACCGCGCCCTCTATGACCTGCAAGGCAATACACACTTCGTAGCCAGCCAAGGCAGCGTCCGAATTGAAAACCTGACCGACAAAACCGCCGCAGGTCTGAAGGGGCTGGCCATGGACGGCGACATCGATGCCATAGCCTACCGCTACGCTCTGAGGGAACTCAATCCCTTCGCCATGCTTGGGTTCGACTACAGCACCCACAACGCCGGAGGCCGGCTCGATCTCTACGACCCAGCCACAGGACGGGGCCAACTGACCGAAGAATGGCTTGCCGACCGGGCGGCACTTATGGTCTTGGTCAATGGCGCGCGCAGCAGCGATAGTGTCGCTGGCGGCACCCTTGTCGTAAATCCCACTGGCAGTGACACTGCCTTTTATGAGGACAAAGCCAGCGGTCTCAAGCTGCGCGAGGGCCAGGCTGCGCTTGATCCGCGAAGAATCCTGTTCGGAACGGATCAAGGCGACGGCAGCATCGAAATGCTAAACGGCGGCACCCTCACCGACCGCCTCTACGGCGGCGGTGGCAACGACGTCCTCAACGGCAACGGCGGCGACGACTACCTCGAAGGCGGCGACGCAGACGATCGCCTGTTCGGCGGCACGGGCAACGACATTTACCAGGTCGGGGTGGGCACGGGCACCGACACCGTCGTCGACGCGGCGGAAGCCGACGGGCGGCAAGCCGGCGAGATCCGCTTCGGCGCCACCGCCGTGGCCGGCGTCTTYACCGCGCTCGACCCCGAGCGCAGGAGCTTCACCCTGACGCTCGCCGACGGGCAGTACTACGCCGGCTACACGGGCAGCGTGCAGGCGAACCTCGCCGGGCGGCTCACCCTGTGGCGGGCCGATTCCGGTTCGCGCATCGTGCAGCTGGAGAACTTCCGCTCGGGCGACTTCGGCATCGAGCTGGGGAGCGAAGCGCCCGCGCGCCCCTACGCCGACATCGCCGGCACGGCGGAAGCGGACAACGGCGAGCTTGCCGGCACGATGGCGCACGAAGCCAGCCTGGCGACGACGGCCGAGGCGCAGCGCGTCCTCGGGCAGGGCGGGGCGGAYCTGATCGTGCTGGCGCACGCCTACACGCAGGGCTACGGCGGGGCGGGCAACGACCGCATCGTCGACGCGGCGGGCGTGCAAAGTCAGTACGGGGAGGACGGCGAGGACGTGCTGGTGGCGGGGGCGGGTGATGGTGCGTCTTACTTGATCAAAAGTCAGTCGCTGCGGCACGGTGTTGCTGGGAATGAAGGTGAATGGAGGACTGTGGCGTGAGCGGACTATATCTGTTGCTGGCGTTAGGAATATGGACGGGGCTGACGGCGTTGATTGTGAAGGTATGGCGGGGGCAGCTTGCGCGCGAAGATGTGTCGAAGAGACGTGTGAATGCCGTGTTTGTTCCGATTCTTGCATGCTGGCTCGGCACGACGTTCTGGTATGGCGGTGGGCGGAAGATCTACTACGACGCCCAGGTAAATCGCATGTGTCGGGCGGACGGTGGTGTGAGGGTGTATGAGACGGTGAAGCTGCCCACAGAGAAGTTTGACAAATGGGGGAATATTCGGTTGCCCGAGAAAACACAGGCGAAAGCAACAGACGATTTCTATTATCAAGCCGAGACAATCTACCTTCGGCAGGGCGATCCGACAATAGTGCGGATGCATACCCAAGTGATTCGACGGAATGACGGCAAAGTGCTAGGCGAGGCAATTCGGTACGGCCGTGGCGGCGGAGATCTTCCAGGCCCGTGGCATCCCTCATCATTTACGTGTCCCGACCCGACATCGAAGCCGTATCTAGAGCCGTCGATCTTTCAGAAAGGAGAATTCTGATGAGCAGAATCGCACAGTATTTTGTGCAGGCCGAACTTGCTTTGGCCGCCTACGCGGATCTAAACGCTGAAATGTCGCCTGAAGCTTTTCGAAGCGCGCTTCAGCAAGCTAGTGTCGACATGTCTGCCTACCAAGCAGAGAGTTTTGCCACCGAGTGGCGTGTGGTGGAGCAATACAACGGCGAGATCATTAACGACTACATCGATGAATTCGGCAATCAACAGCAGACAACGGTCCTCACAGGCTTGTCGGCTACTGTATTTGAGCGAGATGACGTGTGTTATCTGGCCGTGAGGGGTACGGCCGGATTGGCCGACCTGCTGACCGATGCGATTGATATTGCCCTGCTCGGCACTCCCGAACGACAGCTCCAATATGCGGCGCTCAAGGACAAGGTCGGCGAATGGCTTGGAAACGGCACCTTGTCTCCCGGCTTTACGGTCAGTGGTCATTCCCTCGGCGGATTTCTTGCCGGTGCTCTGCTTGTTGATTACCCGATGCAGATCGGACATGCCTATCTCTACAACGCACCTGGCGCAGGAGGGTTGCGCGCGGGCTTACGCCTACTGCTCGATACTAGTTATGACCCGAGCCTGGATCTATCACAGGTGACGAATCTGCGTGCTGAAGGCGGCGGTTCCATGATTGCCGGGCTGGGCTTGGCCTGGGGTACCCCCGTTCCGGTACAGATTGAAGTTGGGCCAAATCCCCTGCACAACCACTCCATCGTCACCCTCACCGACGCTCTGGCGGTCTATGATTTGTTTAGTCGTGTCGATGCCAATCTTCAACTGACGACAATCGGCGAGATGCTGCGGGCGGCAAGCAGTCGGTCCGAGGCCACGCTGGAGGCACTCGTATTGGACCTGGGCCGGCTGTTTCTCGCCGCTACCCCGGAAGTCGCGGTCGGCGACCGCGATGCCCTTTACCGGACCTGCGAACAGATTCGCGCTGCTCAGCCGGCCTCCGGCCTACGGATAGTCCCTCTCGCGAACCTCACCGCTGCCGAGCTACAGATTGCAGCGGCCAACCCCGACGCCCTCGCCACCCGCTACGCCCTTCGCGAGCTGAATCCCTTTGCTGTTCTCGGCATCGACTACAGCCGCTTCAACCGGAACGGCGAGCTCGACCTCTTCGACCCTGCCACGGGAAAAGGCCGGCTCACCGCGGACTATCTAGCCGACCGCACCGCGCTGCTCGCCTGGCAAAACCTCCTCAACACCCGCGACATCCCCACCAGCCCGGCGCGCCCCTACAGCGGGGACGAAGTGACCGAAGCGACGCAGTTTGCCGACAGGGCCACGGGCAATCAGATCGTCCTGGGCGGCCAGCTTGCCGCCCGGCGCAGGATCCTCTTCGGCGCCGCMGGCAACGATCTCCTCGACGGCGGCACCCTCACCGACCGCCTCTACGGCGGCGGCGGCAWCGACGTCCTCAACGGCAACGGCGGCRACGACTACCTCGAAGGCGGCGACGCAGACGATCGCCTGTTCGGCGGCACSGGCAACGACATTTACCAGGTCGGGGTSGGCACGGGCACCGACACCGTCGTCGACGCGGCGGAAGCCGACGGGCGGCAAGCCGGCGAGATCCGCTTCGGCGCCACCGCCGTGGCCGGCGTCTTYACCGCGCTCGACCCCGAGCGCAGGAGCTTCACCCTGACGCTCGCCGACGGGCAGTACTACGCCGGCTACACGGGCAGCGTGCAGGCGAACCTCGCCGGGCGGCTCACCCTGTGGCGGGCCGATTCCGGTTCGCGCATCGTGCAGCTGGAGAACTTCCGCTCGGGCGACTTCGGCATCGAGCTGGGGAGCGAAGCGCCCGCGCGCCCCTACGCCGACATCGCCGGCACGGCGGAAGCGGACAACGGCGAGCTTGCCGGCACGATGGCGCACGAAGCCAGCCTGGCGACGACGGCCGAGGCGCAGCGCGTCCTCGGGCAGGGCGGGGCGGAYCTGATCGTGCTGGCGCACGCCTACACGCAGGGCTACGGCGGGGCGGGCAACGACCGCATCGTCGACGCGGCGGGCGTGCAAAGTCAGTACGGGGAGGACGGCGAGGACGTGCTGGTGGCGGGGGCGGGCAATATCACCATTTTTTGTGCGGTATGACATTGTGCAACATGATGTGTGCGACGCTCGTGCTGCATCACGCCCGGTAAAAAGTCAGGCGCCACAGGACGGCGTGAAGGGCACCCGCAGATGTAACGACTCTATGACAAACGATGTTACATGGAGGATTGCCGCGTGAAAACGTTTCAGTTGCTATTCATCGCAGCCGCAGCGCTTGTGCTGCTTTCCGGTTGCGAGAAGGCCCGTCTCGATCAGGAGGTCGACCGTCTGTGCCGCATCGACGGGGGCATCAAAGTATACGAGACTGTGAAGCTTTCCAAGGAAAACTACGATGAAAAGCGAAGGATTGTTTTCCCCCAGTATGTTGGGCTGCCCGAAGATAAAGGCAGATATGGAACAAGCTACATTGTCTTTTCAAAAGACAGCATCCTGAAGGATGGCAACCCAAGCTTAAGAAGGTCACATATTCAGGTGATTCGCGTATCGGATAAAAAGGTTCTTGGTGAGCGCATTAATTACACAAGGTTTGGTGGAGACATACCAAACCCATTTCACCCATCTTCATACTCTTGCCAGAATGTTATCGATAACCCAGGGTTAATTCGGCGGGTTTTTATTGAAGGAGAACAGAAATGAGTCAGGTTCTATTCGACAACGCCGAAATGTCATTTGCCGCATATGCTCTTCTTGAGCCAGGCATGATGGGACGCGATCTTGAAGATCGCTTAAAGGGCGCTGGCTTCTCCGAAGCTCAAGCAACACGTTTTGCAACTCGTTATCGCGTCGTGGACCAATACACCAACGCGGAGAACGGCTTGTCGGTTACCTTTTTCGAACGGCTAAGCGGCAATCCCCCCGAACAAATTGTTGCTGTACGCGGCACCGAATTCGGTACGGATTTTATCAACGACGTCGTGATTGCTGACGTGATGGGCATCGGCACCAGCCCGGATGGACGCGACATGGCGCAATATCAATCGCTACGCTGGGCGATTGACACCTGGCTCAACGGCGGCTGGCTGCGGCCGGGCTACACGATTTCCGGGCATTCCCTGGGGGGGTATCTCGGCGGTGTGCTGGCTGGTGATCCGCTAGGGCGCGCTAACCAAGCGTATTTGTACAACGCGCCGGGCACAATGGGACTGCTCGGGCCTCTTACGCAGGCGATTACGAGTCGCTTCGGCCTATCGAGTTGGAATACGCCAAACGCCACTGAGATCGAAGGCAGCGCTGGCTTGTCGCTAATTGCCGGCATCGGTCAGGATTTCAGCGGTAACAAGGTTATTCCGGAGATTGAAACTCAGGCCAACCCATTCAACAACCACAGCATTGTCGTACTCACCGACGCTCTGGCGGTCTATGATTTGTTTAGTCGTGTCGATGCCAATCTTCAACTGACGACAATCGGCGAGATGCTGCGGGCGGCAAGCAG